>DASUVL010000410.1:0-10514 GCA_036379015.1 Niastella sp. | reverse complement strand
GTAAAATATATTTTCCGGAACAAACTACAACGCGGTGAGCTGGTACCCGATAGCGAAACCGAAATAATCGTTATTGACGATGATGAGAATCTCAAAAAACACTGGCATACCGCTAAACCTTTTACGTTTGACAAGCAAGGTCATATGTATGTACCCTTCGGAGCGCCATCCGATGCAGCCCAGGATATTAATATCGCAGGCCCGGCCGGCATTCCCGGTGGCAAAGGACTTGACCCCGCACCCGACCTGGAAAGATATGCCGGCATCTGGCGGTTTGACGCTTCGCAAAAAGGACAAACACAAAAAGATGGATATAAATATGCAACCGGCATTCGCAGTGCTTTAGGAATTGATTGGAACCCCATGGACGATTGCCTGTATGTTGCCATGAACGGAATGGATAATTTTCACACCCGCTATCCACAGGTGTATTCTGCCTGGCAGGCAGCAGTACTCCCGTCAGAACCCTTATTAAAAGTTACCGAACACGCTAATTTCGGATGGCCATATGCGTACTACGATCAAATACAGGGCAAAAATGTTCTGCAACCTGGTTATGGTGGCGATGGTAAAATTGTAGGCCGGGCGGCCAAATTTGACATGCCCGTCTTTGGTTTTCCCGGCCATTGGGCGCCGATGGACCTGTTATTTTATACAGGTGATCAATTTCCTGAACGATACAAAAAAGGTGCTTTTATTGCTTTTCATGGCTCAACCGATCGTTCCCCTTATCCACAAGCCGGGTACATTGTATGTTTTGTTCCTTTTGAAAAAGGAAAACCAACCGGTGCGTGGGAGGTTTTTGCCGATGGCTTTACCGGTGTAGATACCGTGTTTAACACCAGTGATGCTATATACAGGCCTATGGGGCTGGCTATGGGCCCAGATGGATCATTATATATTTCAGAATCAAATAAGGGTAAAATATGGCGCGTTCTATATAAGGGAGATAAAAACAAATTTGGAGCAACGCAACTGGCTGCCATGGAGAAACGCAAGTCACGTACATATATTAAAACGCCGGATGAAGTAAAAGATAACCTGGGCATGGGCGGCGAAATGAATGGCCTGGTTTTGTATAATAGCTATTGCGCCGGCTGCCATCAGCGCGATGGAAAAGGCGATAACAACCGGTATCCACCATTAGCAGGTGCTGACTGGATCATGGGAAATAATGATCAATTGATTAAGGTGATCTTACACGGACTGCAAGGAGAGATTAAAGTAAACGGCAAAACGTACAATGGAGCAATGCCTGCTCACGGTGGTTTTCTGGAAGACCACGCCATTGCCTCCATTGCCTCCTATATAAATAAAAGGTTTAATAAAGACAACAAACTGGTCTCCTCAACGGAAGTATCGAAAATAAGAAATGCATCCACCCGTAATGGATCTACTATGATCAGAACCCGGGTTCCCAATTAGGCAATCCCGAAGACATCAAACTTTATTAATATTACACAACATGAAGCTATCCGTTTTCATCTTATTTATAGCAGGTTCATTCCTGAACGCCGTATTGGCTCATGCACAAACTTATCACGTCAAAAAAGTTCCGGTTAACGTAATACAAATAACCGGCAAGGGCGATAATAAGGCCTGGACAAAAGCCAGTATACTTACTGACTTTTCTTATCCCTGGGAAAAAGAAAAAGCCCCTGCTACTTCCTTTTCTGCGCTGTGGGATGGAGAATGGCTGTATTGTTTATACCATGTTAAAGATGACTCCGTGATCACCCAGGTAAAGAAAAATGAAAAGATAGAAGTGGGTGCTTCTGACCGGGTAGAACTCTTTATGTCGCGCGATGCCGCTATGACACCCTATTATTGCCTGGAGATGGACGCAACCGGTAGGGTGTTAGATTACAGGGCATCGTATTATCGCAAAATGGATTATACCTGGCAATGGCCACACAAACAATTCATCATTAAAACAACTGCACGGAAAGATGGGTATATTGTAGAAATAGCTATCAGTATAAAGTCCCTGAACGACCTGGGCTTACTGCAAAACAAACATTTACGGGCCGGGTTATTCAGAGCAGAATGTAAAAGCATTCGGAATGGTAAAGCTGATCTACGATGGATCAGCTGGATAAAGCCAAATTCAGCAAAAGCGGATTTTCATATTCCATCGGCATTTGGCGTTTTGGTATTGGAGTGATGGCTCGCTGTATTTGTAAAGAAAAATCCTGGTTAAACAAAAGTATGCAGTACCTGGCCACTGGCACTTACATGCCGCGCGTATAAAATTTTATCAACATAGCCGATATGTATTTTAGTACCATCGTTCAGGATATAGAAATAAATATGAATACCGCTGCCCGCATCCCCATCCGGCGGCCCGAAGAGGTTCACCATATCATCATACTTTAAATCGGCGTTCAGGTTAGCGGTAAAATATTCAATGGAATCTTTATCAGCAGGCTTATTGTCATCTTTTGAGCAGGCGGTGAAAAGCATTCCGGTTAACAGTATAGCAAGAAGAATTTTTCTCATATGGCTTTGTTGGGTGAGAAAAGCAGCTATTCAAATTTAATAAAATAAAAACATACTTACGCTTTTAGTTGCATAACAGTAAGGGCCATGGTCTAATATTAATAATTATTAAAATATCACACTGATACGCATTACAACTTATTCTCTGCAATCGCCTGGCTAATAAACTGCAAGCCCTGTTCAAAGGCAGCTTTGCCGGGCCAGCCAAAACCAATACGCATATACGAGTGGGGCATGGCAAACCAATGGCCGGGACCCACCATCGTTTTATACTTTTGTAAAAGCGTTTGGTAAAAGCCGGGAATATCCATTGTTTCCGGATGTTTAAACCGGGGAAAGCAAACTACGCCCCCTTGCGGTAGTATATATTCAAGACTGGTTTCCTGCTGCAACCAGGCAGACATAAGACGAAAATTCTCCATTGCTTTTTGATTGATCACCGGAGCAAACTTTTCTTTCTGCCGGTAAAACTGCAACGCTACCTCTTCATCCAGCACCGCATTGCTGATATACATCATTTCTTTAGCTGCCAGAAATTGCTCCATCAAGGTGTCGTCCTGCGTTATGGCCCATCCCATTCTTAACCCCGGCAAACCATAGGCTTTTGATAACGATGATACGCTAATAACTTTTTTACTTAATGAGGCTATTACGGGATATGGTGTTTTAAAACAGGTATCGCGGTAGGTTTCATCTACCAGCAGGTTTATATTCCTTTTTTCAGCTATGGCAATCAAATCCTCTAATTCATGCTGCGTCATTACCATGCCGGTAGGATTATGCGGGGTAGTTATACTAATGAGCCTGGTTGCGGGTGTTATAGCTGCTTCAATAGCCTGAATATTCATCCGCCAGCTATCGGCCAGGCCCAGATCGATGTAACTGATGGAACAACCAATGGTTACCGGTACTTCAATATTGGTAGCGTAATTGGGCCTGACCACTATTAAATGATCCTGCGGGTTAAGCAGGGCGGTATTAATGATAAACAAGGCGCCCGCTGCTCCATTGGTAAGCAATACCTGGTCCTGGTGTAACCCACCTGCTTCGGCGGCTATCATTTGCCTGAGCAATACATTACCCCGGTGGGGAATATATTCAAGTTTCAGATCGCCCAGTTGCACATTCAATTCACTAAAAGTTAGCTCAGACACCGAACTTTCAGCAAGGTTATGCAAAATGGTATCGTACCCTTTTTCTTCGGGCGATTCTTTCTCTATAGGCATTCGTTTATACAGCATAAGCAGGCGGTTGGTTAACGCCTGCTAAAATACCACAAAGGAATGCTGTAAAAAATGTTGTTTTCTTAAACGCCTACCAGTTTTTCACTAATATGTTTTACCTGGTTGGTATGGCGTTGGGTATGAAAGATTACGAATGCAATCAACTCCAGCCGGGTGGGTTGGCCAAATATGGGCATGTGGCAGGTTGCGGTCAAATCCAATGTTTGTATGGCTTTACCTATTTGTTCCCGGCCGGTTTTAAAAGCGCTGATCAGGCTGTCTTTATCATGCGTTCCGGTTTCCGGAATAATAAATTCAGGCGCTGGCAGCTTGGTGGAAAAATCTAAAAAAATGGCACGTAGTTTATTTACCCCTTTATCGGGCGGTCTGTTGGTTGGCAGCACAGGCCCATTGAGTGCCTGTATCATGGCACTGTCCGATTTACAAAGATGCTCCGTTACCTGGGCAGCCGTCCAGCTGCCCGTAAACGGAACGGTATTTATTTCATCCTGGCTTAAAGCGGCAACCAGGTCAATATATGCCTTGGTAACGGCTTCAAATTCCTGCAATAGTTCAGCTGATGTTTTCATAATTCAGGTTTTACCTGTGACCCGTTATATAAGGATAAGTTTCTTTCTCATTTACTTTTGACTGGTCTCAACATTTATCATCCAGTTAATGCCAAACTTGTCGACGAACATGCCAAAATAGGCGCCCCAAAATGCATCGGCCATTGGCATGATCACATTGCCGCCGGCTGATAATCCGCTGAATAATTTATCGGCCTCTTCTTTGGTATCGGGGTGCAGGCTGATGTTAACACTATTACCCATGATAGCTTTGCCCATAGCTTCAGGTACATCGCTGCCCATTAAAATATTTCCACCTTTAATTGGCAGGGAGATATGCATGATCTTGTTACCCTCACTCTCTGGACCCTGATATTCCTTGGGCATATCCTTAAACCGGCCAACCATGGTAAACTCTCCACCAAATACTGATTTGTAAAAGTTGAATGCATCTTCGGCATTACCGTTAAAGTTCAAATAAGGATTCATTGCAGGCATGGTCTTTTATTTTAAATGTTTGAAAATATTGATCAGTGGATCTCTTTAGGGTTAAGCAGCTGTTTAAATGGTTTGCTGCAAAACAATTGCCAGAGCCTGAGGGTCACAATTACTTAATCCAGCACAGCGCACAGAAATCCTTTTTCCATGACAAGAGTCATTACTTTTTCTATTCTCAGGTTACTGCCTTCTACCCGCATCACTTTATCGCAATCATCCAGGTCAAAATTTATTTTACTGCCAGGAAAGTGCCGCCGTAATAAAGCTACCAGTTTTTGAGCTTCTGAGAACTCCTGTACATTCGTTTTGAAGACCTCAACCATAGTGCTTTTTTATACTGATTGTACGATTATAGTTAATACAGTTGCAATGGAATCGTAACTTTTTTAGTACAAAACGTACTTTTTAATCCTTCCTGTTAACCACTAACAGCCTGCCTCAATCGTATTTCAAAAGTACATTTGCTTATGGAATTTAAAAGGGTGTAATTGCGACCAATTGAGGGGTTGAAAGCGACAATATTTGTGAGCTATAATACCCATACCGTGCCGGTTTGCAGCTTTTTGCCAGTGACCTTAATGCGATAATTGTTTTCTATCTTTATCAGGTAGGAAAGCTACCATAAAAGTTTATTATTATATCCTTAACTTTTCGCAGTTTATCATGGTATTATCCTTGTCTGTCGGCACCAGGGAACAGGAGGTCAAAAACATTAAATAAATTACAAGAATGAAACACGTTTCGATACTTATTCCGCAAGGACATACCAGCCTCGTGAATATAGAAGGAACGCATCAGATACTTTCTGAAGTAAACACGCTACGTACCGGGATGGGCAAGGCTCCCTTGTTTGATATTCAGTTGGTTGGATTATCGAAGCATACAAGTCAACGGGAAGGGCTTTTTACCATAAAACCAGATTGCCTGTTGCGCGAAGTGGCAAAGACTGACCTGGTCATCATTCCTGCAATTCATGGTCATTTTGAAAAAATAGTGAAGAACAACCAGGCATTCATTCCCTGGATCGTTCAACAATACAATAACGGCGCCGAAGTGGCCAGTCTTTGCATTGGTTCTTTTTTTCTGGCAGCAACCGGCCTTTTAGCAGGGAAACAGTGCGCCACCCATTGGCGTTTCGCCAATGAATTCAGGGCCATGTATCCTGATGTGGAATTGGTAGACGACAAGATCATCACCGATGATGAAGGCATTTATACAAGCGGCGGAGCCTATTCTTACCTGAACCTGCTGGTTTATATGATAGAAAAATATGCCGGCCGGGATATTGCCATTCTTATATCCAAAGCATTTATGATTGATATTGACCGTACGCTGCAATCGCCATTTATCATTTTTCAGGGGCAAAAGGCCCATGAGGATGAAACTATAAAGAAAGCGCAGGAGTATATTGAAAAGAATTTCGAAGAGAAAATAACGGTTGATCAGCTGGCGGGAACATTTGCCGTAGGCCGCCGCAGCCTCGAACGCCGGTTTAAAAAAGCCACCTGCAATACCGTAACAGAATACATTCAACGGGTTAAAATAGAGGCTGCCAAAAAAGACCTTGAAACCGGCAGGAAGAATGTACTCGAGGTAATGTATGATGTTGGCTACAGTGATGTAAAGGCCTTCAGGAGCATCTTCAAGAAGATCACCGGGCTATCTCCCATAGAATACCGTAACAAGTACAACAAGGAAATGTTGGTTATTGATTAAGCTGCTGAACGCCTAACGCTGGATTCACCTTGCGTCCAGGTCCGCGTTCCACGCCTTGTATTCCGCACTCTACGTTAAGCGTTCCGCGTTCCGCAACTTGTATTATATCGTCCACGTTTTGCCTTTTGCCCTTTCACGTTTGCCTTTTCCTGTCTCACGTTTCCCGCCCACCAAATGCGTTTACCCAACACAGCATTAAGTATCAGCCATCACTTTCTTTTACCAGGTTTTTTCTTACTGGTCTCCAGTTCATCGAAGTAATTTTCGAGATTATCGAAAGGTTCTGTCCAGATCTTCCGGTATGGTTCTACCCAATCAAGCACCTCATTCAGCTTCTCAAGACGGGCTTCGCAGTACCGTTCACGGCCAAATTGGGTAATTACCACCAATCCGCATTCGGTAAGCATTTTGATGTGTTTGTAAATGGCGGTTCGGCTTACTTCAAAGTTCTCGGCCACGGCATTTACGTTCAATGGGTGGTGGGCGATCATATGTATGATCTCCCGCCGGGTGGGGTCGGCTATCGCCTGAAATACATCTCTTCGCATAGTATAAATAGGAAACCTTTAGGTTGCAAATATAATGCAACCCAAAGGTTGCACAATAAATTTTATAATAAATACAGGGTACTAATGGGGGTAATCATAAAAAAGGTGTCTTATGTTTGCAGCGGCTTACTTAATTTTACTTAGGGAAATGGCACTAAAACAAGAGAGGCACAGAAGGATTTTAACAGCTGAATATTTCGTTAATTCGTATTGTTATCTATAAATTTTATATATTCACAAATAGGTTTGGTGCAAATGTTACTTCAAGCACCTTATAAAATCAAACAAAAAGTTTCATTATTCACCTTTTAAATTTTAAAACACTATGGCAAAAACAGCTAAGAAAGCTGCTAAGAAAGCAGTAAAAAAAGCAGTTAAGAAAGCAGCTCCTAAAAAAAAGGTAGCAGCAAAAAAAGTAGCTAAAAAGAAAGCTGCTACTAAAAAGAAATCTGCAAGAAAACCAAATGCAGCATTTATGGCTCCTCTTACAGCAAGTCCTGCTTTAGTGGAAGTGATAGGTGCTAAGCCATTACCAAGAACAGAGATCGTTAAGAAGATCTGGGAATATATCAAAAAGAATAACCTGCAGGACAAGAAGAACAGAAGAATGATCAATGCAGACAGCAAGCTGAAACCGCTTTTCGGCAAAGATCAAATTTCAATGTTTGAACTGGCGAAAGTGGTGAACAAACACGTGAAGTAGAGTTCGTGTATGCGAATTGAAGGAATTAAAGCTTTTTACAGGAAAGATGGGTTTCAAACCTGTAAAAATGCCGGGTTAGTAAGTACCTTAATTTTATTTTCACATAATATCTCCTTCATTTCATTGCTAAAAAGGGCCTTTAACGTGAGACTACAGGCTTCTGCATATTACTTCAAGGGTAATCATTAAGATCCAGGTTACATTTTTGCATACGATTGCTATACCATAGTTACCGAGTTTAACCAGCCGGGCTATTGCAACGTATGAAAATCACCTTCCATATACGTTTATAACGTAATATTGTGGGGTTTACGGGTATAACTGGCAGTTAAAACTACAAAGAGAGAATACACCAGTCATATTCATGAACCCCATTTTTTTTGTAGCATATAACCCCTTTTAGAAGAGCACCTTTTTATGCGAAAAATTCTTTGTATTATAGGCCTGTTGAGTATTTGGGCATGTAGGGAATCGAATAGCAAATCAGAAGCGGACCGTAAAAAAGATTCCATTAATAAAGAAGTGCAGCAAACAGCCCGCGACATTGCCGGGAACTTCAGCGACCAAAACACCATGCGCTTTTCTTCCTCCCATTTTGATTCTTTTTTTCTTAAGTATGATACCCTGCGCAGTTTTCAAAACGATCTGAAGCAATTCTACACAACCCGTAATTATGCGTTTGCCTGGTATACCGAAAACGGGCTTACCGAGCAGGCCAGCCACCTGTATGTACGATTAGAAAACCTGCCGGAAGAAGGCCTGAATATTGTTTTACCGTATAAACGAACCCTCGATAGCCTGATCAACATTGGCAATACCCAAACCACTGATCAAAAAAGCGAGACCGAGCTGCTCTTAACCTCCCTTTACTTTTTCTTTGCACAAAAGGTATGGGGCGGCCTTGAGGAGAGCGCCACCCATCAGGTTGACTGGCTGATGCCCCGCAAAAAGCTTTCCTATACCAGCTTGCTCGATTCGATGGTGAAACCAGGCGGCACGGTTACGTCAATAAAACCGGTTTACCGCCAATACAATCTGTTAAAAGAATACCTGAAAAAATACAAAGCCCTACCACCAGATCATATGACCATCAGCCTGCCGGATAATAAATCTATCCGCCCTGGTGATACTTCTCTCATGGTCATTACCCTGCGAAAAAAGCTCTTGCGGCTGGGCGATCTGCCCAATGCAAAGGACACTACTTCCAGCATCTACGATTCTACCCTGTTAACCGCTGTGAAACGATTTCAACGAAGACATGGTATGAAAGAGGATGGCATTGCGGGCGGTGGCATGGTGCGGGAACTGAATATTCCTGTACAAAAAAGGATTGAAAAGATAATTGTGAACATGGAACGCAACCGCTGGTTGCCTACGGATGTACGTGGCAGATACCTGGCCGTTAATATCCCGGAGTTTGTGCTGCATGCCTATAACGATGATTCGCTTTTATGGAATATGAATGTGGTAGTAGGAAAGGATGTGAACAAAACGGTGGTCTTCGCCGGTACCATCAGCCAGATCGTGTTTAGCCCCTACTGGAATGTACCTGCCGGCATTTTGAAAAAGGAAATATTACCGGGTATTCAAAAGAACCCCGCCTACCTTGAAACACATCATATGGAAAAGTTCGGCGATGGGGTACGTCAGAAACCCGGCCCATGGAACTCCCTGGGTGCTGTAAAGTTCTTGTTTCCCAACAGCCATAGCATTTACCTGCATGATACGCCTTCAAAAAGTCTTTTCCAGGAAAGTAAAAGAGCATTCAGCCATGGTTGCATCAGGGTGGCCGAACCCAAAAACCTGGCCATATATATGTTGCGTGACGACCCCACCTGGACGGAAGAAAGGATAACTAAGGCAATGGCCAGTGGAAAGGAACAATATGTAGCCATTAAAGATCCTATGCCTGTTTATATCACTTATTTTACGGCCTGGGTCGACCGGCAAGGGGACCTGAACTTCAGAGAAGATATTTACAATAGGGACTCCCAGCTTTCCAACCTGCTCATAAAGCATTAAAAGGGCAAGAAACGAATTAAAAAACGGAGGGCGGCTTTATTGCAGTTCTCCCTTTTTAGCTAAATATGCGTTCTATAGCGGCCTTGCGATACCTGAACAGGGCTTCTATCTTTTTTCGTACCAGCAGGGAATGGGTGACCAGGCCTAGCGGCCCGAAAGGCAGCTGGTATTTCACTACATCCCTCATCAATACACCATTTTCTTTTTCAGTAAAAGTATGGGTATGCTCCCAGCAACGATAAGGCCCTTTTAACTGTTTATCAGTAAATGAAAACGGCTTTTGCACATCAATGATCCCCGTTTGCCAGTGCATGGAAATGCCGAATAAAGGTTTTACTTTATAGTCGATCCGCATGCCTGTATAGATCTCCCCTTCCAGGCGGGTAAGGGTTTTGAAATCCATTTCCGGAGGTGTGATCAACGCCAGATTATCGGGCGCTGAAAAAAACGACCATGCCTTTTGCATATCTACAGGCAGTAATTGTTCCGCGTTAAAATAAAATATACCCATGGGTTAATGAGTCATCAATTGGATCTTTCTTTAAGATAATTGATAACCGTTTCAATATCGTGTAATATGTATTTGTCGTTGTACTTTTCAATATCATGTCCATAAAAGCCAAGCGTAACTGGCAAATAAGCCGCTGCCGGAGCGCCTTTATTAATGAAATTTCCAACCGTTGCAATGGTTACGTTTAATACCCACATGAATGCGCTGAATTGTGACCATTTTTGC
>DASUVL010000409.1:0-3166 GCA_036379015.1 Niastella sp. | reverse complement strand
TTATTGAATATAACATAATCGGCGCCGTTCAATTTAATGACCGCTCTTTCATCCTGGTTGTCTGCAGCATACTCAATGGCTGCTCCTGCAGCGCCATTGAATGTAATAGTATTGGCAGCTGATGCACCAGGCACCGCATGTATGATCAGCTGTTCGGTATAAGTACCTGTATTGGCTGCCACGTTAAACACAACGGCGCCATTAATACCGCATTTAATATAATTATATGCATCATTGAATGTCGTGAAATTACTGCCGCCTGCAGGCAACGATTTATCTATGGTATATGTCCCTGATAAAGGTAACGGAGTCAGCACCTGGACGCTGCCCGAGGTAGCTGTGCTGCCAGCAGAACAGGTTACCATACAACGATACCAGGTGGTTACCAATTGCGTGGTGGACAGCGACGCATCGGTAGCTTTTGAAATATCAGTCCAGGTAGAACCATTGGTAGAAGATTGCCATTGGTAAGTTAAACCGGTTGCCATGGAAGCGCCGTTCAATTGTAGTTTGAACGGTTCATTCAAACAAACCGAAGCTTTGTTCGTTTTTGCGGTACCGGCAGTTAATACACCATTGGCACAGGGTTGAGCCGCCGTCCAATTGAAGATGATATCAGGACGTGTGGTTTGATCGCCTCGAACAGAATTGTTGTTTTTATCACAAAAAGCACCCTGCCAATTTTCGCCAATGCTGCGTGAGCCGTTAAAGGATAAACCGGTTGTATAAGTAATATAGGGATTGGCGCTGTGTGTACTTCCATTGCTGGCATCGGTACAGATCTCTATAACAATATTGTCATTCCCATTCCAGTAAAAAGGTGTGGTGAATGCAAATGAATTAGCACCTAGTGTTGGTAAATGTTGATTGGTGCTGAATACCAGTTCTGTATTGGGCTCCCAGGTAGTGGAACTCAAACTTGCGGTAGCGGTAGTTCCGATCTTTATTTTTAGCTTGTCAACTGCCGAGTTAGCAGGATTGGAAGGATCTACGTACATGCCCAGGTCGGTAACTGTAAACCGAATGACATTAATGGTACCTGCCGACATACCTGCAGCAGATAATTCTGAAGCGAGATACAGGAACTGCATGCGGCTGGCATCTACCATATCAGGCAAAGGACAGGGCCATGTCCAGTCGGTATTGGTTGATGTTCCTGAACCAATTGCCACATCGACCTGAGCAATTGATTTAAACGAAACACATGACATGACAAATAATACTAATGTAAAAAATCCTATCCTACAGAATTTTTGCATACGCTCAGTTAGTTTTGGAAAAATCAATGTTCTATGGAAACAATGCCGTGTTCGGCAAGCAGTAAGTGTTTGTGAAATTAACTTATGATTTGCAGGGAGATGTGAATGAAAACATTCAATTTTTAATATGAATGTTTCCAGCTATTTTTAATAAACCGGGACTATACAAGTAACTTCACAAACGTCATATATTATTTTTTTGCACATGATGAATATGCGCAACCCTATGTTGAAGTTTGGGATTTGCACCCTGATAATGTTGTTCTTCACCTGTACCACTTTTGCACAGGGGTCAGCACCAATGATGCTTTCTGAAAACTGCGATACGGCTGAAGTAGACCTTTATCTAAAAAAATCAAAACAATTAATGGAACTGCACAATGATAGTACGTTCTACTACCTGAACGCGGCTGTTCAGCAGAGTTATCATTGTAATTTCAACGACCGTATTGTTAAGTCTCTTATAGAACTGGCGGCCTGGTATTATAGCCACGATGTAGAGCAGTCAATTCGTTATTCTCATCTTGCCTTGCAAGAGTATGCAACCAGAAATAAAGCCAACCCCCATAAACTGAACATTATTTACAAGGCATATAATGTACTGGCCAAAGCTTTTGAATCAAAAGGGGTCATCGATTCTTCGGCTTATTATTATTACCTGTTAAATGATGTTATTGAAAAAGGGATCATTACTGACGCTGAATATGCTGTGGGCGTATACAGCCAGCTTGCTCTTTTCTGGCTCAACAGCAACTGGGATATCAACAATGGCTATATTGAACCTACCCGGCTGTTTATTGAAAAATCGAAAAAGGCAGAAGCGCAGTTGAAGGACAGCTCTATACAGAAATACGTTAGCTATATGCTGCAGGGAGCTTATTTTTTTTGTACAAAACAATACGATTCGGCCCGGTACTATTATCTCGAGTTCGTGAAGCAACGCAAACGGGTTGGTACATCCAACGTTACCTGGGAATCGGCCATGTATTTAAACATTAGCGAAACCTACCTGGCAGAAAACCGCTCTGCCGAAGCAATCGATTATTTACAAAAGACCTTTGCACTTAAGGGCCTGGCAGGGTTCCCCCGCTACCGTCTGCTGGGACAATTATATTTATCAAAAGCTTATTATCAGCAAAATAAATATGTGAACAGCATACAGGCATTTGTTACGGCGATGAATGATGTAAACAGCAATAACTTCCTGACCAAAGAAGTTATTGAGGCTTACAAGATAGCCGGTGACGCCTTTGAAGCGACTGGCAATATGATCAAAGCCGTTCAATATAAAAACATATATATCAGGTTACACGACAGCCTGATGAAGAAAGATAAACTGGATATGATGAACAGGCTGCAGATAAAATTCAGGATGGCTGAAAAAGATAAAGAACTGGCAGAACAACAGCTGATCATTACAGAAAGCCAAAACCGGGTACGCAAAAAGAATTTCTGGATTGCCGGTATTTCGATGATAATGGTATTTTTACTGATCGTGTTCGGCCTCTGGCGGCGTAACATTCAACATAAACAACATTTGCAACAGAAAGAGATCAATAGTTTTCAGCAGAAAATGGAAATTGCCAACCTTAGTGCAACGATTGAAGGGGCGGAAAAAGAACGTATCCGCATTGCTCGTGAATTGCATGATGGTATTGGTGGGCTGCTGGCTGCTGCCAAACGCGATTTTGAAACGGTAAGAATAACTCACCAATTACAAAACAAGTCTGATTATGCGCATGGCTTGCTGCTGCTTGGTGAAGCGTCGTCCGAATTGCGCAAAACTGCGCACAACATGATGCCTGAAATATTACTCCAGGAAGGGTTGGTGGAAGCCGTAGCTTATTTCTGTCAAACGGTGGCCAGCAACAAGGCTACCCGGATCCATTTTCAGACAGTAGGGGATA
>DASUVL010000408.1:0-25103 GCA_036379015.1 Niastella sp. | reverse complement strand
TATATCAATCATTTTTAAACGGTAAAAACCAGTACCATCTAACGGTTTGGTGTCATTGAAGCCATAATTGCTCTTCAAAGAATTGTTGACAGCAGCCACTGAACCAATAGCAGCAAAAGCCTTTCTGCCAATGCTTCTTTCTATAATAAATGAAGCTGTATTTTCCTCCTGGGTAGTTTGCCATTGCAACTGAATAGCGCTGCCGTTGTTTTCAGCCCGAAATTGCAGCAGCGTAAGCGGTAAGGGATTGGGGACAAGGTGGGCGATAAAGACATCTGTGCCGCCCGCGGCCGACAGGTTTTTCGTTCCTGCACCTGGGTCAAAATCAACCGTATTACTAAAGTCACCTGTCAAGTATACATTATCATTGCCATTAACAGTTATGTACCAGTAACCTTCTGAATCGGAGCCATTACCCAGCTGATATGCCCATACATAATTGCCTGAAGCATCTAATTTGGAAACAAATACATCCGAAGTACCCGAAGCAGCTGTTAAATTTTGCGTTCCGACTCCAGGGTCAAAGTCAACCGTGCCGTTAAAAAGTCCTACTGTATATACGTTACCCACCGCATCTACAGCTAAAGAAACACCTTCGTCAACACTGGAGCTGCCCATACTTTTTGCCCACAAGAGATTACCCGAAGCATCGAGTTTAGAAACAAATATGTCACTAACATTAGTTGATGTTGTTAAAGTGGTCGTTCCCGGACCGGGGTCAAAATCAACTGAATTCTGAAAAGCGCCTGTAATATGAATATTACCCGAAGCATCCAGTGCCAATGAACCACCAACATCATCATTGGCGCCACCCATGCTTTTTGCCCATACAAAATTACCCGAAGCATCTAATTTGGAAATGAAAATATCTGCGTTACCTCCATATGGTACATTGTATGTTCCCGGGCCTGGATCAAAATCAGCAGAAGCGTTCGCAAAATAGCCTGTTGTATATACGTTACCAGTAGCATCCACAGCAATGGAATAACCATTTGCAGCAGCCAAAGACGCAGCCCATACATAATTTCCTGCAGCATCCAATTTAGAAATAAAAGTACGGCCGGTTAATAGTTGTGTCCCGGGACCTGGGTCAAAGTCACCCCCGTCAGTAATACCAGTCGTATATACATTGCCGGCTGCATCCACGGCGATGGAATTACCCTGCTCATAGTTGGCGCCCCCCATGGCCTTTGCCCATACAAAATTGCCCGAAGCATCTAATTTGGAAACGAAAATGTCACTAGAACCCGCACTCGTTAACGGATAGGTTCCCGGCCCTGGGTCAAAGTCAATCGTGCCGCCAAAAAGACCAGTCGTATATACATTGCCGGCAACATCCACGGCGATGGAATAACCACCTTCCTGGTTGATGCTTTTCACCCACACCAAATTTCCCGAAGCATCAAATTTACAAATGAAAATATCGGCACCAGTAGCAGTAAGGATTTGCGTTCCGGGACCAGGGTCAAAATCAACAGTTCCATTAAATTCCCCTGTTACATAAACATTGCCTGCAGCATCCGATGTTATGCCATGGACAAATTCAGCAGTTATGGAGCCCGCAGACTTAGCCCAATCATAAACCGGTTGGGCTTGAGCAATAGAGCAGACCAATAATACAAGAGCCAAAAATTTTAGTTTCATAGAATATAGGGATGTTAAAAATGATTACTTACAAGTAGCTAATATTATGATTTTCATAATATAGCGACATGAAACGTAAAGATCATGCGAAGATAGATTGGGATATCTTATTATACAAGTTGAGTTACAAGTTTTTAAGTAACTTGCCGCCTCAATTAAACATCATAATTATACCCGATGATCATCGATCTGCTGTCAAATGCACACTTGTATTATAACCAGGGTCCGCTGTTTAAGAAGGCTTTTGAATACCTGGCCCAGACTGATTTTTCCAAAGTAGAAAAAGGAAAGTATGAACTGGATGGAACAAACCTGTTCGCCATCGTGAATGAATATGACACCGTGAGCCCGGATAGTGAGCAAATGGAATCGCATAAAAAGTATATCGACATTCAATATATTGTAACCGGGGCTGAACGGATCGGTCATGATTTCTTACAAAATCAAACGCCTTCCAAACCATACGATGCCGAGAAGGATTTTATGTTGTGGGGCGAAAAGCCTTCGTTCTTTTCAATTATAAAAGAAGGCATGTTTGCGGTTTTCTTCCCGCATGATCTGCATTTACCGAATATTATGATTGATACTCCGGCTTATGTGAAGAAGGTGGTTATAAAAGTGGCTGTAGGCGAGTAGGGAACTTTTAAGTGGTAAGTTATAAGTCGTAAGTAGAATACAGCCTTTACTTAAAACTTATTACTTACCACTAACAACTGACTTCCTATAACTTGCTTTTTATTTTCTTTACCACCCAGCTACCTACATTATTTCCCACCACCAACCCGTTATCAATGGCATCCATAAAATGAATGCCACCATAAAAACGGCTGATGGCAGCTTCCTGCGCTGCTTGCTGAAACGAAGTGAAGCTACGTGCCGGTAACCCATACGAAACCTCCACGCTATCGGTATACGCAAAATTATTTCCCAAAAAATGGGTGAGAATGGTAGCCGAACAGGCTGATATAACCGAATGACCGCTCAGGTATTCCGGAAACGGCGGTGTTTGCAACACCGGAGTCCATTGGGGATCGATGTATTTACGGATGGCGGTCTCGGGACGAATGCGGTTGCTGCGGTATTTTTCATCCCAGCAGCAAATAAAAGCATCCATCAGGCCTACTGCTACCCAGGTATAGATCTGCATGGCTTCTTCAAAACGCTTACCTGCTTTTTCACAGGCAATACCGGTGATGCCTAACCAGTGTGCACCCGGTGATATTTTCTTCCAGCTCATGATCAGGTGGCCATCGTCCTGGATGGCAAATGGGTTACAATCCCAAAAAGCTGCAATAACACGGTGCTCCATAGATACTTGCTTTCCTTCCGTATAATTTTGTAACAGCATTTTGTAAAAGGCGGTCTTTTTACCGGTTGAAAAAGCAATAGGTGGCGGCACTCTAAACTGTGAACAGGTGTCCAATGTCAATGTACGCACCGTGTTGAAATACGGTTCTACCGCAGGCAAAAAACCTGGGGGTGTAGGATACCAGCAACCTTCCTTATCAACCGGCGTGTAGCGGGTATAATTACTGATCTTATTGTAATGGTCAGCCTTTGCATAAGCCAGTATTTTTTTACTGACGGCCGTGGCATAACGCCGGGAGTTATTAATTACATCATCATCATACCCTAAGCGGCGACAGGAATCTGTAAAACGTTGCTCGTATGTTGCTAACTGTTTCCCCGTTGGTTGCATTTTTTGCGCGGTTTGCAACATGGCCAGCACGGCGCTTAGCAACACATCGTATTGTTGAATGGAATCCGTTTTCTTCAGATCAGGATACTCATTGAGTACGGCATGCATGCTTTTAAAAGCAGGATCGTGCTGCGCCACTATTTCGTAACCGGCTAAACAGGCATACGAGAAAAACCGGGCTGCCAACGGCGGATTGGTAATATCATGGATCATTACCTCCGTCATTTCTGTAATTACCTGACTGATGGCACCTGCGGTTAAAATGGGGTGTTTTTGCGCACGGGATGTACAGCCGGCCATGTTAATCATGAGCAGTAGTATAAGGTAAATGGTATTATGGATCCTACTTTTCATAAGGCGCATTCTTTTTAGACAATGTATATGCTTTTACCGGTTGCTGATTGATGCCAAACAACAATGTATTGTTGATGGAAAGCACACTACGCACATCTCCTTTAATATAAAAACCAGATTCTTGCTGGTTTATATACATGAATCCGCCTTTGCCATCGTTCTGCAACAGCATACCAAAATTTGCATCGTATTTACCGGGCCGTAACCGGGCGCGGTTCATATTCCCACATAACAGCAAGTCTTCATGGCCATCTTTATTATAATCGAGTGGGGTAATGGTATACACTGGTGAATACTGCGCCTGAATGGGAAGTGCTTTCAATTGGAATTTACCCGATGCGGTGCTTTCAAAATAAGCGGTCTGTAAATAATTAGCCTGCAAATGACCGGCGTCCTTCATTTCAGCTGCCGTAAAAATATCAGGAAGCGTAACATCTGCATAACTCTTATAATCGGTAAAGCGGGTACGCATCATGCTTATCTGGTCTAACAATTCATCGCGGGTGCACCAGGGATATGATTTGCCCTGGATATAAAAACAGCATATCGGATCAATGGCGCCATTGTCATCAAAGTCTTTGTAATACATGTCGGCAGGTTCCTTATCGCTGGCGCGGCATTGGGCATTTAATCCCAGGTTGCCAATAACCAGGTCAGGATGGCCATCCTTATTAAAATCACCGGTAGTTATTTTATTCCACCATCCCTGATAGATGTTGTTGAAATACCGGGTCGTTTCATCCTGTAACTTATTATTTACATTAAGAAAAACCATCACGGGCATCCATTCACCGGCCACTACCAGGTCTTTTTTCGTATCGTTGTTCATGTCTATCCAAACGGCATCGGTGATCATCCCGGCTTTCTGCAAAGAGGGCGCTATGGTAGCCATCTGGTTGGTAAAATGTCCTTTGCCATCATTGATGAGTAAGAAACTCTCCGGTATTTCCGGATAGCGGCCCGGTATTACGCGGCCACCGATAAACAGGTCGGGGTGGTTATCATTGTTAATATCATATACCCGCACACAACTTTTGCTGACCCGCATAGCTGGCAGGGTGTTCTTACTTTTTGTAAAGTTTCCTTTGCCATCATTGAGGTATAAGCGGTCCTGCAACAACGGATCATCTGGTTTATAATTATGATACCCACCGCTGGCTACATAAATATCATTGTGACCGTCGCCATTTACATCAACGATAGCGGCGTCGGCATCTTCACAAGTTGCATCCAACTTAAAAGCTGGTTCTGGCTTTTGTACAAAACGGCCATCTTGCTGCTGCAGGTATAGTTGGGCTTGCTGGCCACTGCCGCCACCGGCGTAAATGTCGTCCAGTCCATCGCCGTTCACATCGCCTTTTACCAGGCAGGGGCCGGCAAATGACAACGGGTTTACCAGTAAGGGCTGCCGTTTAAAATCGTTGATATTGTTTACAGGCGCTTTGTATTGTATGGGTGTGGTAGTCTCCGTAAACAGGACATGGGAGAAAGCGCTGGATGTATACCTATCCTTTGCTGCTTTTTCATCGACCACCAAAAGCTCATCGGGTTTTATATTTTGTAGTAGTTGTTGTTTTCCACTTATCCATATTACCCGTAAGGAATCAATAGTTGTTTGTGTACCCAGACCGAAATGCAGGTTAGACGACACCGTAGATAAATAACCACGGGTGGGCATCTGTTCAAGGTATTGTTGTAAGGCTTTGCTGTAACAAATCACTTTAGCTCCAATGCCCTGCGTATTGCCGGGCAATCCCTGCAGTTTCACCTGCAAATAATGAGCGCCGGTTTGCTGTCGGGTTTCATTGCGGTAAATAAAGGCCGGTTGGTTGATGTTATTGATCACCAGGTCAAGATCGCCATCGTTATCGAGGTCGGCATAGGCCGCGCCATTGCTGTTCGATGGACTGTTGAAGCCCCATTGTGCAGATACATTGGAGAAAGTACAGTTTTTATTATTTGTAAACAGGTAGTTGATCACATCTGAAGAAGGTATTTTATGAACAAGCTGCAATACCTCTTCGCGCTGCAACCTGCCTTTACCTTGCAAATAATCGTTCATGTATTTGATAAAATCAAGGTTCGTGAAATCGCGCAGGTAACCATTGGTTACCATCAGGTCTTTCCAGCCGTCATTATTATAATCTGCCAGCAGAGGCGCCCAACTCCAGTCGGTATTGGAAATGCCGGCAATTTGGCCGATCTCACTAAATAAAGGGCCGTGAGATTTCTCCCGCTCCCGATTCATCGGGACACCAATATGCAACTGCAACATATTGCGCATATACTGATAATAAAAACCGGATCGTATATTCAATTCGAACTTTTCATAATTATCCGGTGCGAACAATAATTTCTGCCGGCGGTTGTCTTCGGGCAACATATCCAGCGTATAGATATCGGGTAGTGCATCGTTATTGATATCGGCAATGTCGTTACCCATCGAAAACTGACTATTGTGTCCAACGCTTGTTTGCAACTGATCGGTGAACGTACCGTTGTGGTTATTGATGTACAGATAATCGGGCACGGCATAGTCGTTCGAGACGTACATGTCGGGCCAGCCATCGCCATTGACATCAGCAATGCCCACGCCGAGGCCATACGTTAAAGATGAACTGCTGATACCGGCTTTTTGGGTGATATCGGTAAAATGATTGTTGTCGTTACGAAATAATCTTACCCCCGTAGCCGGATCGTCTTTCTGCAATATAGCTGCTGTACTGGCCTCATCCAGCACTGCGAGGGCTTTGGGGTTGTGGTTAAGTAACAACACATCGAGGTCACCGTCACGATCCGAGTCAAAAAAATAAGCCTGTGTGCTATACGCTGAATCTGCCAATCCGTATTGCTGCGCCTGCTCACTGAACTTCGGATACCCTTTTTGATCGTTGCCGGTATTGATGAACAGCTGATTGATCCTTTTTTCGCCACGCAATTTGCCAGAGTAACAGAGGTATATATCCAGCAGGCCATCGCCATTTACATCCGCCATAGTTACGCCGGTTTTCCAGGGCCCCGGCCTCCCCGCAACACCCGCAGTTGTGGTAATGTCTTCAAAATGCAGGGCGCCTTTATTGAGGTAAAGCATATTATCGCCCATGTTGGCCGTGAAATAAATATCAGCCAGTCCATCCCCGTTTACATCACCGGTAGCAACGCCGCCGCCATTATAGAAATATTCATACATCAACACATTTGTGTTTAACCCTTCCGTCAACGTATTGCTGAATGTAACGTGGGTGCTGTCGGCCGGTAATAATGTGAACAGGGGATGGGCCGCTGGTTGTTCTTGGGTATCCTTATTGGTGCAGGCGAAGAAAAGACAAAAGATGCCTGTGAAAATTAAAAGAGGTTTCTGTGCTTTAGCAATCATATGTGCAATCGTTAGGTTTTATTGAGCCAAGAAGTAGGAAGAAAGAAGTAAGAAATACAGGGTCTTCGTACTTCCTACCTCTTACTTCCTACTTCATATAACTAAAACAAGAAAGTCTCCTTAAAAGTACCAAAGCTTCGTCAATTGTAACCTGGATTCTGTATCAACTTCAGATTGGTATTCATTTCATCCTGGGAAATGGGCCTGAAATACATTTTATCGTCCCACTTCCGGTTCTCCTGCGAATTCACTTCCAGTGGCGTGTACGTATAATTGTACCTGGTTTCATCACGTTTGTAAGGTGATGGTGGCGTAGCGCCAGGCTTCAGTTTGCCCACCACATCAATATACCTAAGTTTACGGCCAAGCATTGCGGGAGCTATCATCCAGCGGCGGCAATCGTGGTAACGCTGGTCCTCATAAGCCAGTTCGATCCTTCTTTCATTCCGGTAACGTTCTTTCAGCGCCGAACCGGTTTCAGTGATGGCCGGCATACCGGCACGATATCGGATCTTATTCAACCAGGTTTTCGCTTCGGTATCTTCACCCAGTTCAATACACGCTTCAATATAATTCAACACAGCTTCGGTATACCGGAAGAAAGGCCAGGGTATGGTTTGGCGGGTGGTATTGTCAACGATTTTTGGATCGGGATCAATGAACTTGCGCATGTAATAGCCGGTCCAGCTGCCATTCCAGTTTTCTATGGAACTATTTCGTGTATCCAGTCCGGGCAGAAAAGTGCTACCCTGATCGTATTTACCGGTTTGTATCTGGTTGGCCGGATCAACATTGCCGGATATTTTATCACGTGGTTTCCAGTCGGCGCCATCGTATAAGATCGTAGCATAAAAACGTGGATCACGATTCACGTAGGGATTTGATTTATGGGTGGCATCGTTCCAGTCGAATTTTGTGCCATCCATCATTTCATAGTCATCAACCAGTTGCTGTACCGGCGTATTACCGGCCCAGTTATGATAACCATTTGGCCCATTGGTGAGCCCCACATACATGCCGGCATATTCGTCCTTGGCGTTTGTCCAGTAGCGGCCAAAAAGGATCTCGCTTTCTGCAAATTTATCTACATCGCCAAATTTACTGCCACCACCCATGGCCAGGGAGATATAATTCTTTTTCCCTTCGGCGGCTGATACCGGGGCCGCCAGGTTCAGCTTGTAACCCAGTGTAGAGGCTGCATTCATTACCGCTTTGGCGGCGTTTTTGGCTGCCGTCCAACGAGCGGTACGATCACCACTTACGTAACCTAATAATTCGGGATTGGCATAACCGCTGATCAACGTTGATTTGGTTTTAGCAGTAGGGATGTCGTGCAGGTCACTGGCGGCATACAACAACATACGCGATTTTAACGCAAGGGCAGCCAGTTCGTTGGCCCTGCCAGCCGGCATTTCCCTTCCTTTCAATTGCAGTATGGCGCTGTCACATTCTTTAATAATGAAGTCCACGCATGCTGACCAGGGATCGCGTGTAACACTATAATCTTCCCCAAGGCCATATGAGCGGGTAATGAGGGGCACACCACCATAATACCTGATCAACTGGTGATAATAAAAAGCCCGCATGAAATGCGCTTCGCCCTGCAATCGTTCATTGAGTGGTTTATCGTCGAAAGAGGCGGTGCGTAAATTCTCCAGTGCCATGTTGCACTGTCTCACCTTGGCATACATGTCATTATCGCCGCCGTCTTTTCCCCAGCGGTAATTTACGTTTACCCAGCCAATGTTCGATGGGTTCAATGTGCCTTCATTAACGACATTGATACCGCGGCTGGGATGCGTAAATACTGCTTCATCTGATAAGGAAGCCAGCATTTGCTCATCAAATCCGCCCTGTCCTAATCCCGTATAAATACCGGTGATAAAAGCTTCAGCCAGGGCGCCATCTTTCCAGGCATCTTCTGATGGTACTTTATCCAGTGGTTTTGTATCAAGAAAATCGCGATTACAGCTTCCCGCGATCATAATGACAAACACACAAAACAGGATCTTTTTCATCTATTGAATATTTTTATATTATTAGAATGATACTCTTACACCCACATTCATGATTCTTGATTGCGGGTAGTACTGGCCATTGCCACTGGTTGATTCCGGATCCCAGATCTTCATTTTATCGAACGTGACCAGGTTAATACCATTTACATATAATCGAAGATTGCTGATACCTGCTTTCTGTCCGATCTTTTCGGGCAGGTTATAGCCAAACTCAATATTTTTCAATCGCAGGTAATTGCTCTTCCGCAACCAATAAGTATTAAAACCAAAAGCGCCCCCGGCAAAATAGGTATTGCCCCGGTTCACCAGCCGCGGATCAGTACTACTTGGGTTTTCCACCGTCCAACGATGGTCGTAAGCATATTGCAGGAAGTTACCAATGGTGCCCGATTCGGTTCCAAAGAATAACAGGCCACCAGTGGCGCCCTGGAATAAAATAGTGCAGTCGAAATTTTTATACTGCAGGTTGAAGTTCACCCCACCGGTAAACCAGGGGTCGCGGTTCTTGTCGAGGCGTACCCGGTCATCGGCATTGATCTTTCCATTACCATCTACATCTCTCAACTTCATATCGCCAGGTAATAGTTTATTGGTGGCGGCACTGTAGTCGATCGTATTCTTGTTAATATCATCCTGATCAATAAATACGCCATCGTACTCATACACCAGGAAAGCAGTACCATCAGTGCCGAAGGTGTGTCCTTTGGAGAGCTGATGCGGTTTTAATCCCGGCGTCTCCGGCAGGTTGACCACTTTATTGCGGGCATAACCACCATTCACGTTTACGCTGAAACGTAAGTCGCCAAAATAATCGTTGTAACCGATATTAAATTCAAAACCTTTGTTACTCACCTTACCCAGGTTCTCGGGAGGTAAGGTAATACCAGCCGAAGCCGGCACCACCGCTGAGTTCTGCATTAGGATCTTGGTGCGGATGTTATTGAATACATCCAGTTCAAACGTAAGCCGGCTGTTCAATGCGGAACCTTCCAGCCCTATATTAGAATTATTAGCCACTTCCCAGGTGTAGCCCGGATTGGGCACGCCGGTTTCTGTCAATGTTTTAACCATGTTGCCGTTAATAATGTACGTGTTCAGGCCATAGGTTGGCAAATACCGGTATTCCTGCAACACATTATTGAAAAGTATGTTGTCGTTCCCCATTTGGCCCCACGAAGCGCGCAATTTCAGGTTGTTGACAAAGGAAACGTTCCTGAAAAATTTTTCTTCCGACATACGCCAGCCGAGCAATACACCGGGGAAAAAACCAAAACGAGAGCTTGCCGGGAACATATAGGAACCATCATAGCGCCACAGGAATTCCACCATGTATCTTTCTTTGTAGTTGTAATTCGCACGGCCGAAATAACTCAGGCGCGCCCGTTTGTAAGCGCTGCCATTATTGTTTAGCTGGGCCTCACCACCGGCTAACAAAAGATCGATGGCTGTTGATATATAATTACGGCGGTATGCATTGAAGGTCTGGTTATCGATCGTTTCGCGTGTTACAGCCGCCAACAGGTTCACCGTATGGTCACCGAAGGTTCGATCGTAATTGATAAACCCGCTCAGGTTGATGTTGAGTTGGTCTTCCTGTGATTCGGTCAACCGGGGATCGGTAAAAGTAGAGCGGACCGATCTGGTGAGTTTGGGCGTAACGCCATCGGCCTCATAGCTCGCTTTATCCCAGAAATACAGGTACCATGGTGTTTCCCAGCGCTTGGTACGCTTGAAATATCTGTCAACCGCCGCAAAGCCAGTAAGCTTTAATCCTTCTACATACGGTACCTGCAATTCTATCCGGCCGTTGGTTTGAAAATAATCGCGCCGGTCTTTATCGTAACCGGTCTGGTTGGTAGTGATCACGATCGGGTTTTGCCCGTTCTCGATATCAGGTCCGGGCAAACCATTAGGCCATACTTCCTGCTCGGTGGGTTTACCGCGCATGAGCATCCGAAATATGGGTTGTGCACCCACGGTGGGGAAGAAGCGAGACTCTTCACGTGCCGTTAACCCCAGACTGGTGTTCAGGTATTTGTTCACTTTGGCATCTACGTTCAGGCGCATATCATATTGCTTGTACCCGGTTGCCGAGTTTTTATAGTAACCATCCTGGTTATTATAACCCAGGGAGGCTAGGTATTTTACATTGTCGGAACCGCCGGATAATTGCACGTTATGGCGGCTCTGGGGCGACCAGTTTTTCAGGGTAGTGGCGAACCAGTCGGTATTAGGATGTCCCCAGGGATCGGAACCATCGCTGAATTTCTGAATGTCGGCAGGAGAGTAGATGGCATCTACTTTTACGCCGTTGTCGGTACGGGTATAAGTTCCGTTTTGTTTGAATGCATTCCAGCCGGCGCCCCATTGGTCAGCGGGCAGATCAAATAAAGTAAGTTCATTGATGATGGTAGCGTATTCTACCGCGTCGCTCATTTCGGGTATGCGGGTAGGTTGCGCCCAGCCCTGATTGAAATCATACGACAATTGCGGCTTACCGGTTTTGCCCCGTTTAGTGGTAATGAGTATAACGCCATTTGCAGCACGCGAACCATAAATGGCAGCGGCTGCATCCTTCAGGATCGACATACTTTCAATATCGGCCGGATTCAGTCGTTCCAGCCCACCAGCCCTGTCGGGCACCCCGTCAATGACGATCAAAGCACCGCTATTATTGGGCGTGTTGGAACCACGGATGCGGATGGTTGACCCATCGTAACCCGGCTCACCGCTCGATTGAATAGTGGTAACACCCGGTAACCGGCCAGCCAATGCATTTGACAAATTCACTGATGGTGATTTGGCCAGTTCGGTACCCTTTACCTGCGCAACCGCACCGGTAACCGTTACTTTCTTTTGGGTGCCATAACCTACCACTACAATTTCGCCTAACTGTCCGTTGCCGCCTGAAGCCATGGCAATCGTTATTGTCGTTTTTCCCGCAACGTTCACTTCCTGTGTTTGAAAGCCAACAGAGGAAACCACCAAAATGGTGTTGCCCTCCGGTACATTGAGGGTGAAATTACCATTGGCATCGGTATTGGTACCGGTTGAGGTGCCTTTAACAAGGACGCTTACACCCGGCAGGGGCGACCCTTTTTCATCGGTGACCTGTCCTTTTATTTCCTGTAAGGTCGCAGCGTCTACTTTTACGGTCAGTACATTAATGCCGGGCGGATCACCAAGTGCTGTAGAAGACACCTTATATAGTATGATGCGGTCCTTCACTAACTTAAAGGTGATACCAAACGGCGAGAGTAGTTCTTCCAGTACATCGCCCAGTTTTTTCTGCATGGCCTTTATTGAAACTTTGCGGCCTGCCTCAATGGTTTTTGAACTGTATACAAAGCGGGCGCCCGTTTGGTTTTTAAGCAGGTTGAACACATCTTTCAATTGTCCTTTTTCAACAGATACCGATACAACCCGGTCGAGAATACCTTGCGCTTCCGCTTCATGATCGTATGCATAAGAACTTAAAAAAAGAACGAGCAGTCCTTGCAGAAATCCTATCCGGATGGCAATAGCAGTCATTGCCACCAATCGTTGTTGTTTCATAAATAAGATTGTGGTGGAATACTTTGTCGTGAATGGTCAATGGTGAATGGGCAATAAAATTCCGTTTCCCGGTATGTACCTGGAAGAGAATGACACCATTGCTCGTACTACATTATTGTAAGTGAATTCGTATGTCCGCGATGCAGGACTATGTAATGAATAATAGTTTGGTTCTCATGCGACAATCGTTTTGGATGTTTATAAAATAGTATTGTGATTCTGGCTATTGATGTTATTCGCAACCGGAGCCTTTGATGAGAATGCGTGTACCGCGGATCTCATACGTAGCCTGTACCGATTCGCAAATAATTTCCAATTGATCGTACAGGTTCTGGCCTTTTATATCACCTGAAAAAAGACAATTGGAGAGGTTTTCATTGTCCATCACCATTTCAATATGATAAGCCTGCTCCAGGTAGGTCAATACCTTGGCAATAGGCGCTTCATCAAAAACAAAATTCAGCTCCGTAATTCTCTCCTCGGCGTTTTTATTGACTATAACCGGCAATGGAATTTCTACCAATGTGGTTCTGAAATGATGATCATTGCCGCTATAGATCACTTTTTGGTTGGGTTTCAATATTACCCCGCTCGATTCTTCATTACGACCTTCCTGTACCGTTTCGCGACCATATTCATATACCGCTACTTTACCTGTTTGCACTGATACCTCTACATTTTTTGAAACCGGGTTGGTCTTTACAAAAAAGCTGGTGCCCAACACCTGGGTAACAATGTTTTTGCTGTATACATAAAAGGGCGATTTCGGGTTACGGGTTACCTTAAAAAAGGCATTCCCCTCCAGGTATACTTCGCGTTTAGCCCCGGCAAAAGTTGGGCGGAAACGCACAGTGGCACCGGGTTCCAGGATCACCACAGAGCCGTCGGGTAAATGAACCGTATCATTAAAGATCTTTTCATTCTTCACCTGTTGCAGGCCAGCTATCTTTTGCTGGTGGTTTACGGATTCTTTTATTATACCATTGTTCAGGTACAACCAGGCTGCAATAATAATACCGCCGGTAACTACCGCGGCACTTACCCAGCGCACCCACACGGGGATGACCTTCGCCGGTGATGATACGGGCGACCCATGTTCTGTCAGCAGGGTTTGTTGTTGAATTTTGGGCCAAAGACGCTGCAGGGTTTCCCTTAGCTCCTGTGGCGGCATAGCCAGATCAACACCTTCCTCATCACCCAATAATTCATACCATTGTTCAACCAGTTTTTTTTCTTCTTCAGTACAATCGTTCTCTACATACCGTTCCAGCAAATGATAAAAGGCCTTTCGATTCATGTAGTTTTGTTTGATTCTGCGCTCACGGGCAGAATTATTAGATAGTCGGTTCAACGAGGATGTTCCCTAAACGAAAGGTAAAAAAAATAGCGGGGCAGTAGCCGGAACGCTTACCAGCTTCGTGCATTCCATTCTAAAAGATTTTCCATAAAAGAACGAATATTCGTTTATATTTGTGCCATGAGAAGTAAGGACGAAAATAAGGAACTGGTTATCCGGGAAAAAGCCATTGAGATGATTGTGAAGGAAGGGTTCGATGGTTTGAGTATGCAGAAATTAGCTAAAGAAGCTAATATTTCTGCATCAACCATTTACATCTATTTCAAAAACAGGGAGGATCTATTAAACAAGCTTTATTTAGGTGTTCAGGAAAAATTTGAAAAGGATGCCTTAAGCAACTTCTCAGCAGAAATGACTTTTGAAGAGGGACTATGGTTGCAATGGAAGAACCGATTCAGGAATATCAATCAAAACCCGTTGGAATATCAGTTTTATGAGCATTTTCGTAACTCTCCATTGATAAACCATAAAGATATAAAACCAAGTTTCTTTAGAAAGATAATGAACGACTTTGTAGAAAATGCCATCCGGAAAGGAGAATTGGTGAACATACCTGTTGAGCAGTACTGGGCAATTGCTTATGGCGCCTTTTACATACTGGTGAAGTTTCATTTTGAACAAAGCTCCATGGGGGGAAAGCCTTTTAATTTAACAGAACAGAAATTGAAGCAAACATTCATGTTGGTTATGAAATCCTTGCGCCCTTAATTTTTAGCCATTACAGAACGAACATTCTTTTATTAATAATCCGATTTTATGACAATCAATCATCTGAATTTACCCGTAACAAACGTTTCGGAAGCAATTACTTTCTTTGAATTGTATTTTGATTTTACCTGTGTGCAAACCAAAGGAGACAATATAATTGCCGTATTAAAAAATGAGGCGGGTTTTACGCTTGTGTTAATGTCCTCAAAAATGAATCAGAAGGGTAATGGCACCTATCCCGACGCATTTCATATTGGTTTTATACTCAACGATATTGAACTGGTTAATAAAACGTATCTCAAGCTAAAAGCGGGCGGACTGCAACTTGACCAGGAACCCCAAAAAATAAGAGATAGTTTTGGTTTCTATTTTTATTTCGATAACCTGTTTATTGAGGTAGGGCATTATTTAGCATAACTACAGGTTCACTAATAATAGTTCTACAATAATGAAATCTTTCAAATGCAGGCGCATAAATTTAAGGGATTGCGTTACATGGTATTCGACCGCTTTCTCAGAAAGGTTCATATATTGGGCGATCTCCTTCACAGAACGCTTTTCATAACGGCTTAGCCGGAAGATCTCCTGCGTTTTCTGCGGCAGCTTTTTAATGGTATTATCAATGGCTATAGACAATTCGTGCAACAACAATCTTGATTCAGATAGATTTTCCTGCACATTCATTTGTTCTTTGGCTGATTGGTAATACCGTTCGCGGATGATCTGTGAGCGAATATAATCAATGACCTGGTAGCGGATGGCTGACTGCAGGTAAGATTGTATATGTTGTATTTGAGCAGTTTCGCGCTTAACCCATAAACTGATGAAGAGTTTTTGCACCAGTTCTTCGGCGATGGCTTTTGACCGAACTTTTTTCAACGCAGCGAGAAAAACCATTTCACTGTACCGGACATAAATTTCTTCCAAAGCAGATCCATCACCGGCTTTGAGTAATTTCAATAATATCGCATCATCAAAAACCTTGTAGTTCATATGGCTGGTCAATACAAATATAAATATTTAGCCCATATGAAAATGTACATGTGTGAAAATGTATACGTAACACTAATTGATGTTTTCATTGATAAACAACAATATTTCGGTTAGACTAACAGGCTAATTGGCGATATGTTTTTGTGAAAATACGCTAATTGGAAAAGGAGCCTTTTTGCCCTGAATTTCCGGGCGCACTACTTATTAAAATATTTCTTAATTTTACCGCCACTTCAAAAGTTGTCCCGCTCTATTTAAACAGTGCCCTGTATTATTCACCCATAAAAGCGATTGCAAATGAAAAAACTGTTTCTAATGGCATCTGCCTTGCTGATGCTTTCCTTCCTGGTTGTTGATCCTATTTCGAAAAAAGAAAGGAACTATGCCACCAAGCTATTAAAGGAAACGGAGAAAGGCGTGAAAGAACAGGTAAAAGGGTTAACGGAAGCTCAGCTGAAATTTAAGCCGGCAGCCGACCGGTGGAGCATTGAAGAATGTGTAAAGCATATTGCCAAGAGTGAAGAAATGCTATGGCAATGGACCGATAGCATTATAAAAGCAGCGCCTAATCCGGAAAAGCGAAGTGAAATAAAGCTTACCGATGAACAATTGGTACAAAGGATCGAAGACCGGAGCACGAAAGTAAAGACCATGGAAAAACTGATGCCGGAAAATATACCCTTTAAGGATACAGAAGAGGCATTGGAATCATTTAAAAAGAACCGGGAAAAATTGATCGAATATGTAAAATCGACCAATGAAGATCTGCGCAACCATATAGCTACGACGCCTTTTGGTATGGCAGACAGTTATCAGATGATCTTGTTCACGGCGGCCCATACTAACCGGCATACACAGCAGATCATTGAGGTGAAAGCGGATCCGAATTATCCCAAATAAATATTGAATATTGAATGTAGAATGTTGAAGGGAAAAGAAAAATGAAGAATAAAAAATAAAAAACAGAGAAATGAAAAAGGCATAAAGTTGCAAAATTGATAAGTTAGTATGTTTATAGGTTAAAACGGTCAGGGAGCTTAGCTCTTTGACCGTTTTTGTTGGGCGAAATTGGAGAAGCCGGACCAAAGATCAAAGGTCATAAAGCAGGCTGCCATTGGATCATGGAAACGCAGCTAAAGAATAACTTATTTGACATGTAGAAATATGCGAAAATGATTTAGCGAACGATTGTATAAAATATACCGGTTGGTATTTTTATTTCCGACGTTACTTCGTGTTTTCTGGTCATTACATCGCTGCAACGGAGCATTGTTTGGTTGTTATGACATGCTGTTTGGCTGCAATGCCACCTTGCCAGGATGTTATGAACCAAATTACAAGGAGATATTGCTCCGTTGCGGTACAGTTATGGACCATTGCAACCTGGTATTGGTACGTTGCAAGTGGCATATGGATCAATTCTGGCGGATTGATCCATATGCCACTTGCGTTAACTCCACAATACATATTGCAATGCACCATTGTTGAGTTGCAATGCACCATTGTAACGATGTAACGACCCGAAGTCAGGTGGCACCGGGTCGTTGCAGGTGAGCTATGGCCCATTGCAGGTGAGCTCCGGAGCAATGTTCTTGTTGCAAGGGTCATTGCATGTGAGCTATGGCTGATTGCAGGTGGGCTCCGGAGCAATGTACTTGTTGCAACGGTCATGGCAGCCTGGAACCGGGGGAATGTCAGCTTGCAACGACGAAAAAACAGCCAAACACGCTCCGTTGCAGCGAAACAATGAGGGAGGGTTGTTTTGCAACGATGCGGAGTGGTTAAGTCAAGCATTCTGGCTGCATGTCGATGGGCTATTGTCGGGATGGGTTGGGGGTGCATTTCAAATAAATGCCCCTCATATAGCATACAATGACTCATTTCCTTCCAGCTTTTGTGCATTTCAGCTTAGAAGCTTTCTATAACCAACCAGTACTGACCAATTTCCTGCCAGCAATGCCCCATTTCCTGCATGTAATGTTAGATAAGTCAAAAAAAATTTGCGTAGTTAAATAGCTACGCATATATTTGTAGTCAAATAGCTACACAATGAACCTGAGAAGAGATGTCTTTCAAGCCATAGCAGACCCAACAAGAAGAGCAATTCTTCTGTTGGTGGCTTCGCAATCCATGACAGCAGGCGCCATAGCTTCCAACTTTGACACCGCCAGACCGACCGTTTCAAAACACCTGCAAATACTCACCGAGTGCGAATTGCTTGAACAAGAGCAAAACGGCAGGGAAATTTCCTATCACATTAATGCCAAAAAAATGAAAGAAGTTGCCGACTTTATCGAACCCTTTCGCAAAATGTGGGATGACCGGTTTAATAAATTAGAAACCATCATGAAAAAATACAAATCAAAGAAATAGAATAATATGGAACGAAAAACAAAGATCAATGCCGAAGAAGGCAATCAGACGATAGTGATCACCAGGGAATTTGAGTTGCCTTTGGAATTGCTTTTTAAAGCGCATGTAGAACCTGAACTTTTTGAGCAATGGATGAGCCATGAATATGGAACAACCAAAGTGCTGAAACTCGAAAACAAAAAGCACGGCAGCTGGCAATTTGAAACAACAGATGCTAAAGGAAATAAATTATATGGTGCACATGGAGTATTCCATGAGTTTGTTCCGAACCAAAAAATCACCCGGACATTTGAAGGTGAGAACACACCTTTTGACGTTCAACTTGAGTTCCTGGAATTTGAAAAACTTACCAATGACAGCAGTAAACTTACTATGCACACCGTATTTAGATCAGTCGAATTCAGAGATCAATTGCTGATGCAACCCTTTGCGCAAGGTCTAAATATGGCACATAACCGATTGCAAGACGTAATAAGCAAATTAAAATAACACATTATGACAACGACAAAAAGAAATAAGATCATCTATTGGATTGCTACGATCTGGCTTGCGTTAGGAATGGTAGCAACCGGTATCGTACAATTATCTAAAATGAAAGAAGAGGTAGATAAGATGGCACAATTAGGCTATCCTGTCTATTTGCTAACCATGCTGGCAATTTGGAAAATGTTGGGTGTTATAACGGTGCTTATCCCTAAATTTCCGGTACTTAAAGAATGGGCTTATGCAGGCTTTTTCTTTGCCATGTCGGGCGCTGTCATTTCTCATTTAGCCAGTGGGAGTAACCCCGCAGAACTTTTTGGACCCATGTTATTATTAATCCTGACTTTTGTGTCCTGGTATTTCAGGCCTGCGGATAGAAAAATCATTCCTGTTAATCAATAGCCAAAAAACATATGAATAGTAATAAAAATAAGTTGTCTGCAGAACAACGAAAAGAACTACTCAGCACATTGAAAGCCCGTTTTGAGAAAAACAAGAATCGCCATAAAGGTCTTGAATGGACTAACGTACAAGCAAGGTTGGAAGCTAATCCCGAAAAACTGTGGTCGCTCTTTGAAATGGAAACAACTGGTGGAGAACCGGATGTTGTTGGTTTTGATAAAAAGACGGGTGAATACATCTTTTATGATTGTTCAGCAGAAAGCCCTAAAGGCCGCAGAAGTATTTGTTACGACCATGAAGCGCTGGAGTCAAGGAAAGAACATAAACCGGAAAATAGCGCTATTGAGATGACAGCAGACATGGGTATTGAGATCTTAACGGAAGAACAATACCGGGAGTTGCAAAAATTGGGGAATTTCGACACGAAAACTTCGAGCTGGATAAAGACACCTGCTGATATCAGGAAACTCGGTGGCGCCATCTTTATGGATCGCCGCTACGATACTGTTTTCCTGTATCACAACGGGGCAGAATCTTACTATGCCGCCAGAGGCTTCCGCGGCTCGCTAAAGGTCTAAATATTTCAAAACATACAATAACAAAGAGTAGCATGAATCCTAAGGTTGATTTTTACTTCAGTGATTCCAACAAGTGGCAGAAAGAGGTCAGGAAATTGAGAACGATCGTTCTTGACTGTGGGTTGACGGAAGTATTGAAGTGGGGTGTTCCCTGTTACATGTTTGAGAAAAGTAACATCGTTTTAATACATGTTTTTAAAGATTACTGTGCGGTTTTGTTTTTCAAAGGCTCCTTGCTAAACGATGCCAATGGTATTCTGATACAACAAACGAAAAATGTGCAGGTGGCGCGCCAGATCCGCTTCACCAATGTTCAGGAAATAGGTAAGATGGAAAAAATCCTGAAAGCCTATATTTACGAAGCCATTGAAGTGGAAAAAGCCGGCTTGAAAGTGAATTTAAAGAAGCCTTCAGAGTTTACCATTGCTGAAGAATTTCAAAAGAAATTAGATAAGAACAAAGCATTGAAAGCTGCGTTTGAAGCCTTGACGCCGGGACGGCAAAGAGCATACCTTCTTCATTTTTCTGCACCCAAGCAATCCAAAACCCGGGAGTCAAGGGTTGAAAAATGTATGCCGCAAATTCTTAAGGGAAAGGGATTGAATGATTAGAAGTTCGATGAAGAAGTAAAAAAAGCCTACAGCTTATGCTGCAGGCTTTCACTTGCAATAAATAATATGCGTGCGATCTATACTTGGTTTTTCATTTGCTTTATCTTTTCGATATAGCAGTACTGATTTTCTCTAACAGATGGTTCACCTTGTATTTGTTTGTAAAATTGTCGTAACGGGCTAAATCTGCATCGCTCCGGAACTGTGCATCCAGGTAAATATGAAACAGGTCATTTTCCGGAAATGATCTTTTCAGGTTATGTACAGTCAATGGTAATATTTCCCCTTTGCCGGAAGTAGCAAAATAATATTTCCGTATCCGCTGTGTTCCCTTGGGTTGTGAAGCATATACATCTTTATAATAGATCCAGACATGTCCTTTCTCTAAAAAGTAGTAAGGCGTAAAATTCCATGTACGTACAATGCTATTCTTGTTCTTATAGGCATAGATCTCATCTTTGAAAATGTGGATCTTTTCTCCATTGTGTTTTACAATAATATAGGGCTTGTGTAAAAATTCATTGAACCGCAATTTATTTTCGCCTGATTCCGCATTGGTAGCATAAGAGAGTCTGTTGTTTTCAAAATCGTTCAGACTAAGATATACACCGCTCTGGGCATTACCTGCCATTACAGCCACTACAACTAACGACAATGCCATAAAAATTGTTCTCATGATTCTGATATTTTAATATTGATTTTACTGTTTAATAAAGCCTGGGAACAGATTATGTTGCTGCTAGTTAAATGAATAGCAAGCAGTAATGATTCAATAAATCATTAGTGTCGGATGGTAAATAAAGCCCAAGAAGTAAAATTATTATGGGCGTAGGAGAGATGGATTAAATAAGGTGCACACAATTAAGAATATAAAGAGGAATTTTTGCCTGTAGTGACGGGGCATGATTAACAGGGTATGAATCTGTTAAAGTAGAAACGGCGTGAAAGTAATATTCTGGGAAACCCGTACTTAATAATGCCGGGAAAATTTTTGCAAGCCTGATGTGAGAATCAGAACGTTTTTGTTCATGGCCCAGTTTCGCCTGCTTGTGATCGTCTTTGCAATTGCCCTTGCTTTCTTCACCTACAGGGCTATCTTTTGCTAACGTACCCAGGCTATAAGACACCAGTTTCTCCAGGCAACAATCCAGGCGCACCATAGCCCCAACTGTGCTGGTAAGATAAACGAAAGCTAATATGGTGATCAAAAACTTTTTCATGGGTCTCCGCCGCAAAAGTATGAATAGTTGGGTTGTATAGCTAATGATGAATTATCAGCGGTTTTAGTTTTATAATTTCATTAACATTATACAAAACAACTGATTATATAAATAAAATTGAGTTATGTTTGTTTTACCTGTATCTAGGACCCAAGTCGTTATGAAAAGATAAACTTCTTCACGAATGAGACACACTAGTCTCAAAATGGGAATCCGTGTTGACTGAATATATCACATTGTTGGCGGGCACTTGAAATGGCCTTATGAAGATTTGAAAAAGATCAAAGACGGGAAGAATAGGCTTCTATTGTACAGGCGGTCAAAGAAAGTTACTTTGGCAAAGGTGTTTTAAGGTTTCTAAGCAATTTATTTACCTCAGCCAGTTTTTTAGGCGCCCATATGATTTCCACGTTTTTAGCAAATAATATTAGTTCTTCCTCAACAAAAGCATAAATCTCGAATATCTGAGATAATTCTTCCACTCTATATTAATTTGAGAATGAGTAGTTATTCTATGCAAGCAAAAACGGCCAAAGGATATATAATCCATTGACCGTTTATTTTGTCTGTCCGCTTTTATTCCTTTGCCTTTTTCTTTCTTCCCTTCAGTATGCTACATTCGATATTCATTCCTTTTTCATTCCTTTGTTCTTCATTTTTAATTTTTCATTCCCTTCATTCCTGCTTCGGCACTACCGGCACAGTCTCTACCTTAGCTGGATTGGCAGTAACGCTTTGTTCACTGGCCAGCGGTTGCTTTCCAACAACTATCGCAGCACGAGCCATCACTGGTACACTTCCACCAGTTACCGGTTTAAACTGCAAACCCGCTGCGGTTCCTTTTCGTATCTGCGTGATCAAATTTTCTTTTTCATTTAGCTGGTTGTTGATAGCAGGTGGGGGCACAGACTTCTCTGTACTGAATTGCCAGCCTGGCACTGTCCCGTTCTTTAGTTGCGTACTAAATCGTTCGCTTACATTTTTTGTTTGTGCCTGAATCATTTGGCCGGCAGTAAGGGCTACTATGATCAGTACGAATGATTTTATAGTCGTTGATTTCATTTGATTATGTTTAAACCGTTTTATTATTTACAATTCACGAATACTTTTATTTTGCCTACACCCGTACCACTGTAATCTGCCAGCGCTTTGCCAATTATTTGTCCGGGTTTTACTTTCTCACTGTCTGCTTTCATGGCCACACCGGCAATAGAAGAGGTTACCAACAGATCACCTTTTTTAATAACACCGCCTTCGATGCATACTTTGGTTGGGATTACACCTATTACACCCATAGGCGCCTTGTCCTGCAAGGGATGTTCTATATTTTCTTCTGTCAGTAACACGCCGGGTTTAGTAGCGTATACACCGAGTACCAGGGTAGAGTAGGCGCCGGTTGATTTGGCTACAGCTCTTTCTTTCTCCAGTGAGATCACCAGTACATCACCTGGTTCATAACTGCTAATATTTCCTTCCACATCAAATGCTTCTGCCAGGTCGGCTCCGCTACTTTGTGTGCCGCCATTAAAATAACCTCTGCCATTGTCGTCAATCCGGGCCACATTGACTGTACCTGGATTACCTGCTTTAAAAACAGCCAGGTTACCGGTGCTATGTGTTTCTATTGTAACCACGGCATTGGTGTTGGCCGAATTATAGTTTACAAATCGCGCGGCTTTCCCATTGCTGAAATTGGGCGTCCAGGCATAGATTGCATAACCCGTGCCATCGGCGGTGGTTTCAACCCCATCTCCTGTATTGGTTGCATTGGCCGTGATGCCGTTGCCATTACCATCGGCAATAGCAACCAGGGCCGGGCCATTGCCGGCCGGGTTGCTTGCATGGAATAACCCGGCAAAACCGCCGGTGCCTGACGACACGCCAAATACGCCCGCCGTTCCAAAGTTGGCGAACTGGCTGTTCACTTCTCCCTTTATAGCTGGTGAAGTGCCAGTGACCCTATCCACTTTAAAATTACCGGCAATGCCATTGCCCAGGGTGGTAGCGGTTACCACATCGCTGGTATTGGATGTGTTGTAAATATTGAAGCGGGCGGCGCGGCCGGTAGCAAAGGAGGGTACCCAGGCATACAGGGCATTGCCCGATCCGTCTATGTTCGCTTCTAACGCATTGCCGTTCTTGCCTGCATTGGCGGTAATGGCGTTTCCATTACCATCTGTTAATGCTACCAGGGCCGCTCCATTGCCGGTTGCATTGGAGGCATGGAACAACCCGGCAAAACCACCTGTTCCTGATGAGATGCCAAATACGCCTGCTGCGCCAAAGTTGCCAAAAATGGTCTTTACTTCGCCTCGCACGGCTGCTGCCACACTATTGGTATTGTTTACCAGGAAGGAGGCGGCGTTGCCCTTTGTATTATCGGGTATATTCCCATTGCCATTGGTCTCCACTTCCAGCGTATTGCCGGCAGTGTTAGTCGTATTAAGGTTTTCAAAACGTCCGGCCCGGCCGGTACCATTGTTCAAACCAACCTGACCGAATACACCGATGGCGGTACCGGCTGTACTGGTGGCGACAAAACCGCGCACGCCATACCCACCGCCATCGTTCCTGCCTACCACAGCACCTGCAATATCGCTGGTGGTACGGCCTACTACCGCTTCTCCATTCCCGGTGTTATCGCCTATTATACCAGCAGAGGACTGGGACGAGGTGATGCCATGTACTGCAAATCCTGCTCCGGTATTGCTCAACACACCCGAACCTGTACCCGAAGCAGTTACATTAATGACCGTGCCATTGCCCAGCGTGCTTGCATTCACCACATTGCTGGTGTTGGCATTGTTGAATATATTTAAACTGGCCGCTATTCCGGTATTACTTGTAGCCGTTAGTCCGGTTCCGGTATTACTATTGGCATATACACCGGTACCACCGCCAGATGAATTTCCATATACACCCAAACCGTTGGGCGCGGTGCCATACACGCCCCAGCCGCTGCCGGCTTGCGAACCCCATACACCAATGCCTAATCCCCCGGTACCGTTGTTTATACCGCGTACAGCTGATGAAAAACCGCCGGGTGACGTATGGAAGATAATTCCGCGAATTGCAGCGATACTGGAAGTAGCGCTGTTATTAACGCCTTCCAGCACTGTGCCATCACCCTGGTTGGTTATGGAGAATACAGTGCCGGGTTCGGTTACAGTAGCACTATAAGGCAAATTGAAAGTGCCAGCGCCGTTATCGGGTCCGGGCGCCCAGTTGGTACCGTTAAATTTAAGAACCTGTCCGTTTAAAGGCGCCGTATTGGCTACCGGTTGATTTTGAATACCGATCACGCTGGGATTGGGAAACGTACCACCCAGATCGCCACCCGCCGCACCGGTTGGCGGAAAGGAAGTGGGTATTACACCCGGCGCCAGTTTGGCCGCAGTAATCACTCCATCTGCGATGGTTGGGTTGGGGTACGTGCCGGCAAGGTGTCCTCCGGCTGCGCCACTTGGTGGCAATGTGGCTGGGATAACGCCGGCGGCTATTTTAGCTGCGGTGATCTTTCCATTGCCAATGGCCGGATTGGGATAAGTGCCCGTGAGATCACCGCCTGCATTACCCCCTGGAGCGGCTGATGCGGCAAATAATGAATAAGGAACCGATAACAACTGACTTGTTCCCATATTCGTGAAATTGCTGCCGCCATCGGGATCAATTTCTACCTGTAAATATTTATTGCCGCTGCTCCAGTTCACACCGGTGATGGTACCGGTAACT
>DASUVL010000407.1:0-16862 GCA_036379015.1 Niastella sp. | reverse complement strand
TTTCATCTTTCTGAATCCCCACTTCACGGGCTTTGCACAGCGCAATCGGGATTTGTTCGGGTTTCACTGGGAGAGCCCCGAAGAAAGTCGAAGGAATGTCGAACAAATCCCGGATCAATCTGCCACGAGGTCCGAAGACGGGTGGGAAAAAGTATTATGCTGACCCTTATGCGGTTAATACCTGTATCGAATATACTATAGCGTTATAGAAAATATTTAGCATGCCGTTTGGATATCTAGTTCAAATTGGCGGAGATCGGTTATTTATGGAGGTTCTATATCGATATAGAAATTACATAATCTAGCATAATCAGTATTGGCCTGGAAATAACATAGAATTTGCCATTAAAATAGAGGCACACAATTGCGTACAAGCAACATAAAATATATGCAAATGGAGAAAAAGGAAACGATGATTTCGTTATATAAACCGTGGTGGGCGTTTGTTTTCCTGGCTTCTTTCAACGCTCCAAACCTTTTCCCAACGCCTCAAGCAATGCGATAAAGGGAGCAGCTATTAAACTATTACGCTGTACTGGCGTATCCCAGGTTATGGCGCCATCGGTTTGTACTACCTGGTTACTGAACCCAATGATTTGATCACTGGTAAATCGCGGTTCACCCATACCCCAGGTCTTGCCCAGAAAACTCAATACATGAATTTGTTTGCCATCTACCTTGCCCTCATAAGAACGTTTAATGGAAATAAATTCAGGTTTGTCAACTTCACCGGCAACATAATCTTCATATGGTGTGATGGAAAGTGTACGATATACTACACCCGGATTAAATGCCACTATACTTTCCGGGTTACCGGCACGGGCAGCGGCAGCAAAACTCGCAAAATTGGGAGCCCTTTCACCACGGTACATAATATTGGGCCAGTAACATCCATCGAACCACCAGCCATCAATTTTATTACCCCAGCGTAGCGACCAGTTACGAATAATGGCTTCCCAGTTCAGCTGAAACTCGCGGTTCGCTTTCGGACCGTTCTCCCACTTCAGTGCCTTTCGCGCAATAGAGTCTCCGCCCGGCGCACCGGATGGCAGGTATACAATAAGCTTGATACCATGCTTTTTTAAAGCAACTGACAAATCGGTTATTAAATCGCGTTGGGAACATTTTCCGGCAGTGCCGGTGATGCGTTCATATGTTTTATTGGGCGCCACATAATAGCCTGAGTTTTGGCCAATGGTAAAAATTAAATAACCAGCACCGGTTGATCTAATTTGTTGCGCCAATCCTTCCACATCGAAGTGATTGATCGTCTCATTCCAAATAGCAGGAGTTGTGTTGATACTGTCTGTACGTGAACGCCAGTCGGCCAGGTAATGCACCATTATACCCCAGCGGGCTTGTTTCATCCAGGTGGCCCTGTTTTGCGCAGTTATATTGAGGCAGGAAAATAGTATGAAGATCAGGATAGAAAAATGCAAGCAATTCATATCTAGAATATGGTTTTATCGTAGGTCTCCATACTATTTTCGTAACCTCGGGGAATACATGATCTGTCAGATTGAATCATTTATCTTAACAATGCCGTAGCGCACCATAATATGGGTGCTTGCCCGTGCAGATCGCCGATATTGCGTTTGCGGTCGATGTAATATTGACGGTCATTCTTTTTATTGGTCCCTTCACACACTTCCCGTACATCAGCATTCTCATTAATATACGATACCAGCCCCAGCCAGCCTTTACGGGCAGCAGGTCCATAAGTGGCTGCATCGAGCCAGCCATTCTTTACACCAGTGATCATAGCAAAAGTGAACATACCGGTGCAGGAGGTTTCGGGCCATGATTCAGGATCATCGATCAACTGCCGCCACATGCCGGTTTCGGCCTGGTATTTCAGCAAAGATTCCATCATGGTTTTGTACCCTTTCATAATGCGTCCGTGGTTGGGATTATCTTTCGGCAACGAGCGAAGCAATTCTGCCATACCAACCGCCATCCAACCATCACCCCGGCCCCAGAAGAAAGGCACATCAGGCGCATGATAAAACAAGCCATTGGGTTTTTGCAGTGAATCGAGGTACACCACCATTTCTTTGGCGGCTCTTTCTATATACTTTTTATCGCCGGTGGCGCGATATGCCTGTGCCTGTACAGCTGTGATCATAAACATATCATCGATCCACATACGTGTTTGCCAGGTAAGGCCTTTGTTATAGAAATCATGCGATTCAGGTTTTACCCGCGGTCCTTCGGGTGGCCCCCATTGCTTATCGGCAATGCCCTGCCCTACCTGCAGGTAACGCTTATCTTTTGTTTGCATGTACAATTCCAGCGGAACCGATCCAAATACAGTATAGTCAACGTGATCAGGTTTAGGGATCAGGGTATCCTGTGCGCCAAACAATGGCTCAAAACGCTGGGCCAGCTTTTTCACCAGCTCTTTATCGCCGGTTTGTTTTGCAAACGTCAGCGCCCCATACCAGGTACAGGTTTCCGGATAGGTGATCACTTTAGGTGGGGTAGCCCTTCCGAAGTTGGTATGCGGTGTAACGACAAAATGTTCCGCCACGCGCTTGCCAACTTCCTGCGGCGATGTTCCTGCAGGCCATTTCGAAAAGTTGTCCGTCGCTTTCTTTGATTGTGCTTCGCAAATGACCGGCTGCAACTGCGCCATTCCAGCCACCAGCAGCAAGCATTGAATCGTTTGTTTCATGTATTCTTTGTTATATTTTTTTACAATTCCGTTATTTCAACTTTCCGGTAATAGATCTCCGCCCCTTCCGACTGAATCAATATACGTCCCGTACGTAGACTGGCCTCGGTTCCTTCATTGACCACCACACCGTTCATTATGTGCGTACACTTGCCATTTTGCGCAATTATCTCGAGCTTGTTCCATTCGCCGGTAGGTTTTTCATTATCTTTTTTCTTAATGATCCTCGTGTTTTTGGTAGCCTGGGTACGAGCGCCATCCATCACTATGGTAACACTGTCTATAAGCCAGAAATCGCCGCAATCGCCTTCCTGGATCTGGCATTCTATCGATCGTGGCCACACCTTGTCGCTATCCACCACACAATACAAGATGCCATTATCGCGTACACGGTTTTCACGGGGCGGATATTTTTTTTCACCCCACTTGAATTCAACCACCAATCGAAAATCGTTGAATTTCTTCTCTGTTACCAGGTAACCAAACTCCTGGCCAGTGATAAATAACATGCCGTCTTTAACAGAAAACACCCGGGCCGAATCGTTGTTCTTACCCCTGTTCTTTATAAACGAATACCAGCCTGTGAGGTCTTTTCCATTAAACAATGGCTGCGACTTTTGTGCATACGTTTCGCCAAAAAGCATCCCTACAAATATGATCTGAATGATATATTTCATTTATTACTTTTTTATCATTACCCGTTTCACATCTCCCCTGACCGTTAACCGGGGATGAATTACTACAGCGCGATACTGATATTCTTTTCCATTTTCTACGGAGGGGAGCATAGTGGTGAAGTTTCCTTCGCCGCTGATAGTAACCGGGTTCGTTTTCAGCCAGTCCTTGCTATACAGGTTTTCGGCAAACCCGGCATAAGGCCGGTATTCAAATAACAATTGCAACGAATCGGCATTTCCCTTTTTTAATAACCGCGCGTTCAATTCAATGGCGCCGTTCTTGTTAACGGCGGTACCTGTTTCTACCTGGGGTGGATCGAGGGCCGGTTCTATATTTTCCAGTTTTACGGTAATGGGGTTGGGCCATTTATAATTGTCATACACCCTTTGTGCCCGCGCTACCGAAATATGCAATCCATCTTCTTTCTGTTCAAAACGCGAGTGAACATCCAGCTGGTTAGCGTATTCCGTCACCTGGTCATTTTGACCTAATACACTGATCTTTGTTTGAGGTGTAGCTTTTACCGAGCCTAACACAAATTCCTTACGCTCACCCTTTGGCCAATCAGGAATACCGGTAATAACAGCATATACCGTTTTTTTATCTTTGGAAGCCGTGAACCATACCTTTTCTTCATTGGTAATGATCCAGGGCCGTACACTTTGAATAGCATCCTGATTGATGAAATTCCATGCTGCTACCTCCCGCAGCTCTGTTTCAAGTTCATAGGGAATATATCCATCGGGATGAGGTCCCACATTCAATAAAAAGTTTCCTCCTTTAGACCGGGCTTCCACCAGTAGTTCAATTAAACGACCGGCGGTCTTTATATTATCATGCGTTGGCTTGTAATTCCATTGCGTTCCCATGGTAACGCAGGATTCCCAGAACTCATTTAACGCAATACCGGGAAGTGTTTGCTCAGGTGTATTTACGGCACCGCGGGTGATCACTACATCGGGTTGCAGTTTCCAGGCTGTTTCCCGGCATGGCTGCTTAGGTTCTCCGTCTATAAAAAGTACATCAATTTTACCAAACATCGTGAATAATTCGGTAGTCTGTTTTCGCACCAGGTCGTCATAGGCCGCATTAATTGCTGCGCTGAATTGGTTATCGCCCCGTTTAATGAGAATTTTATGATCGTATAGAAATTTAAAATCTTCAGGCGAGTAATACAATCCAACCGCCAACCCGGCATTTCTAATCCCCTGCACATATTCCTTCAGCAGATCTTTTTTATAGGGTGTATTGGTAATTTTAAAGCTGGTTGTTTTTGTATCCCAAAAACAAAAGCCTGCATGGTGTTTGGCAGTGAACACCACATATTTCATGCCTGCCAGTTTTGCCAGTTTGGCAATAGCTGCCGGACTAAATTTATACGGATCAAATGTTTTGGGCAGTTCGTTAAAATACCTTTTCAAATAATCATCCGAGGCGCCCACCAGGGAGTGACTAATGGTAATTCCCAATTGCGCATCTACGTTAAAGTGAATAAACATGCCAAAACCCAGATCACGTAACCATTCCTGGCGGGCCGGTTTATTTTTATTAACGGAAAAACGATTATCGCTTTCTTCTTTTTGCGCATATGAAATAGTAGCAATACATACGGCAATAATGACAAGAATTTTCTTCATAAATATAATTACTCTTACATGATAAGCGGCAAGGTGAGTAACCATTGAGATGGGCGCAATTTTTAACATCATGAACATGGCACTCACCTTGAACCGCTTAGGACTGGAGCCTTAACACTGCGTAACCTTCAATACCCTGAATCCGGCTTCAATGCCTAATTCCATAAAGGAAAATACATACTATTATTATACGGATCGCCCGTTGTGGTAGCATCAATCTGAGCCTGCGGAATCGGACGCAATACATGTTTATCGACAATGTTAGGCGCCGCTTCTTTATTATGCATGCGCACCCGTGGCAATAATGTTCCTGTGCGCACCAGATCCCACCACCGAACATTTTCGCCACACAATTCGCGGGTACGTTCATCAAGAATAAAATCCAACGAAAGATCAGACGCACCAATGTCCATAGCCGTTGCATTGCCTGTTGGAAAAGCGGCCCTTTCCCGTACCGCATTGATATATTTTACCGCATCCCCGGTATTATTTAACATGAAGGCAGCTTCTGCAGCCATCAGGTACGTTTCTGCTAACCGGAAAGCGATCGTTGGTCTTATCGAGGGTGAATTCAGGTCGGCCCGTTTGGTATCGAAATATTTCGTCATAGTTGCCGACAGGGTGGCATCGTAATTAGCGGGCGGAATCAACAGGTAACGGGTGGCTGCAATTTTTTCTTTGGTCGCAGGTACTCCCGGCATATAGATAGCGGTATCACCGAATTTGAATTTCGGTTGCCCAACCACAGCATCTGCTGGCGCACCGGGAGGTAACGGACTTGTCCAAACCGGATACCCCTTTGGATCGGGGTTATTGGCATACCAAACAATTTGAAAGGTTTTGCTGTACCTGGTGTCATTTACCCTTTCTTTAAAGGCCGTATCGGTTAACCACCGGGTAGGAATGCATCGGATATAAGGACGGCCATAGAGCGTGCTGCGAATCATACCATTTCTTTTTTCGTATTGCCCCACCCACATATGATTCAGTACATTGTCGGCACTATAGGTGCTAATTCCATTGCTTGTGCTTATACCACTGTTATTAGGTCCGTTGTATGCTATGTTCGCCGTGTGTTGCACGCTCCAGATCACTTCTTCATTATCTTCATTTCCTTCGGCAAACACTTTACCAAAATCAGCCACCAGGTTTAAACCGAGTGAAGCCCTTTTGTTAATGATGTCAACAGCCGTATTATAGGCATTCAGATAATCGTCTGCCTTTTTTGCTTTTGATCCTGCCCTTGTTAAATATACTTTTGCCAATACATGTTTTGCGGCGACGGCAGTTGCTTTGCCAGGTAACACACCTGAACTTTTGGGACCTGCTGGTAAAACGGCAATAGCATCTTTCAGGTCCTGAACTATAAAATCATATACATCGGCCATTGGATCACGTTTGGCAGCCGTATTTGATTCAGAGATAAAACTTTTGTTCAGTGTGACATCGCCCCAGAACTGCACAAGAATAAAATAATAATTGGCTCGTAGGAATTTAGCCTCAGCCACTATGCTGTTTTTTGTTGCTGCCGGCATATCGGCCTTATCGGCATTGTCAATAATCCCATTACAGGTATTAATAAAAACGTAGGCTGCTTTCCAAAGGGTGGTTGTGGTACCAAGCGATGACGTATAACTGTACAAATTTATATCCTTGTTGCCATCGTTACCACGCATAAATTCATCTGTACCAATTACCGTAGCGGTAAACAATTCCTGGGCGCCCCAGAAATTGCGCATACCCGCGTAAGAGGCATCCAGGCCGGCCTGCAAGCCCTGGCTGGTTTGAAAAAAAGAAGGTACCAGCAATGAATTAGGTTCTTCTTTGAGTTTTTTGTTGCAACCTGCTGCCATCATAAGCAACCCGCTGCAGAATATGAATATCTTTTTCATAGATCTCTTTTTGATTGGTAAAAAATTAAAACGACAAATTCACTCCAAAGATCAACGACCACGTAGGCGGCGTATCAGGGCCCACTGTACCCGTACCTTCAGGATCTATACCACCTGCCCTGCGATACGGCGAAAACAGAATGAATGGATCTGAAGCGGTTGCATATACCCGGAAACTCTTTGCCTTTATGGCTTTTACCAAAGATGGGTCAAGGTTATAACCCAGACTTAAACTTCTGATCTTCAAAAATGAGCCGTCGAAATAACTCATCACCGAGCGGTTCAACGGATTGGTAGCATTGGCATCGGGTTTGGGATTGTTTTGCTCATTGTTATAAGGCGTCCAGTAATTCGTTTTCACATTGTTGTACGTTCCCTGATAAGTATTTGCAAAACCTCCTCCGTACAGACTGCTGTTCATGGTATATCCCCAACGGGCAAAAGCCACCACGGTGAGATCGAAACCCCGGAAACCAAAACGCTGTGTGGTACCGCCTTCCCATTTCGGCTGGCTGGTTCCAACTATAATACGATCGTTTGTTGCATCTATTTTGCTATCGGGTTTTCCATCGGGTCCGCTCAAGTCAGCCACACGAATGGTACCTATTACCGAAGCGGTACCTGTTACCGACAGGCCCAGCGCTTTTGCAGCATTAGAATCTTCCGACGTATTCTGCCAAATGCCTGCTCTTTTGTAATCATAATATACATCTAACGGCTGGCCTACAAACCAACCGTTGGCAACGTCTTTTGTAGCACCACCTGCCAGTTCTGTAATTTTACCTCTGTTCATAAAGAAGTTGAAATCGCTGGTCCAGCTGAAATCATTCCGGGAGTGCGCCTGGATATTGGCTGTATTAATATGTATTTCGATCCCCTTATTCTCCGTTTTACCTACATTGGCAATTACCGGATTGGGGATACCCGTTGTAGGCGGAAGCGTTTGAGGCAACAAGAGTGAATTGGTAAACGCTTTGTACACTTCAATTGAACCGGTGATACGATTGTTTAACACACCGAAGTCGATACCGATATTGGCCGTTTTGGTATATTCCCAGGTTAACGTAGGATTAATGGTAGAATTCAAATAGGCGCCGGTAACCATGTTGCCACCATAGTTATACACCAGGCCCTGTAGTGAACCCAGCGTTTGATAAGCATTGATAGACTGCTGTCCAACACTGCCATAGCTGGCCCTGAATTTCAGGTTGCTGATGGCAGATATATTCTGCATAAAATTTTCCCGGCTCACATTCCAGGCAAAAGCAGCTGATGGGAACGAGTGCCATTTATTTCCATCTGCCAGGCGCGATGATCCGTCGGCCCGAAGTGTTAATGTTAACAGGTACTTGTCGTCAAAGCTGTAGTTCACCCTTCCCATATAAGAAAGAATATCTGCTTTGGAAGCACTACCCTGCCCTTTCAGGTTCGATCCGTAGGTGGGATTGAAATAGGCGAGGTAATCGGCTAATATATTCGTGTTATCAAACTGGTTCGATTGTGTGCTTACTTCCTGCAAGCTATATAAACCGGTGAAATTTATTTTATGCCGGCGGGCAATAGTAGCATCATAGATAAGGAGATTTTCAAGGGTGTAATTGTTCGACAAATTGGTACGGTTAGAAGATCCGGATCCGCCCTGGTTAACGCGGTAACTTGTTTTGGCTGAATAAAAGTTGCCATAGATATCTGATCTGATCTCAGCGCCTGCGTTCAAACGATATTTCAATCCTTTGAACAGATTTGCTTCCAGGTATAAGGTGGTAAACGTACCCAACCGTTTCCTGTCTTCTACGGCCGCACCAGGAATAATATCTCCTAGCGGGTTCCAGACCTGGTTGGCGCTTCCCGGAACATAATCATTTATTAAGTTACCGGCACTATCCCATGGCGATACAAGCGGACTGGCTCTGAGCGCCTGCCCCATGGGGTTAGCACTCTCCCCTTTGCGGACGGAGTAGGTGTTCAATGAGTTCAATCCTACTTTGAATATTTTTCCCAATTGCTGATCTATACTTAATTTAGCCGTATACCGTTCAAAACTCTGACCAGCATAAATGCCTGTCTGGTTAAAGTAACCGCCCGATATAGCATATTGTGTTTGATCGGTTCCGCCCGCAACAGACAATTGGTGATCGGTAATGATACCGGTTTTATAGATGAGGTTTTGCCAGTCGGTATTGCGACCGGTTTTTATTCCTTCTACTTCTGCAGGATCAAAAACACCATTGGTTAAAAATTGCGGGTCATCGAGACCGGTATATTTTCCGGGGTCCTTGGTTATGTTAGCCCATTTTTTAAACTCGGTAAATTCAGCGGCATTCATCATCGGAAATTCTTTGGTTAACCGGCTTGAACCAACATACCCACTATAAGAAAATACTGCTTTGCCCGTTTTGCCGCGCTTGGTAGTGATCAATATTACCCCATTGGCGCCGCGTGAACCATAAATAGCAGTAGAGGAACCATCTTTCAATATTTCAACGGAGGCCACATCATCCTGGTTAAGGTCGTTGATATTTCCATTAAAAGGAATTCCATCAACAACGATCAGCGGATTGTTGCTGGCGCCTAATGACCTGGAACCCCTGATCAGAATATTAGGGGCAGCTCCGGGTTTGCTGTTGCCGCCGCTTCGCTGAACATCGATACCAGCTCCCTGGCCCTGGATGGCCGAAGCCAGGTTGGAAGAAGGTACATCCCTGATAGATTGTTCACTGATAGAAACAATAGAACCGGTAACATCCGATTTACGCCGGGTACCGTATCCTACAACAATGACCTTATCCATTTCCAGCTTATCTGAACTCAATGAAATACCAAGATCAAGTTGATCGGTTTGACCAACCTTTATTTCCTTATTAATATAGCCCACCATGGTTATAGTAAGCGTACTGTTAATCGGGGCTGTTAATTGAAATGATCCATCTTCTTTTGTAGTGACCCCATTTGAGGTTCCTCTAATAACAACAGAAACGCCTGGGAGCGGTTCGCCTGTTTCGTTTTTCACAGCGCCTTTGACTGTAACTGTTTTTTCACTAGCAGGCGCCTGGGCTTGTGTGGGGGTTGTTATCAGCAATGAATAACAAAATATACAGGTGGTTATGAATACCATTCTTTTTAAAATGGGTCTCTCATGCCTTCTCCTGTTTAGCAGTGTTGAAGTTATTGACATACGGCATTTTTTAACTTGATGAAATAGGAACAATCGTCATAGCGTAACCGGAAGGATAAGATGCAGGCTTCTGGGGGTGACTTCCCATGCAATTTGTTTTTTCTCATATGTGCACTCGTTTTGGTTTAAAGGAATAATTGTTGCTTCATAGAATAAGGTTCACCCTGCGTTTCTGACTTCTATAAAGTCATTCCCTTCCAACTGCGTTCTTAATTCCTGGTGCTTTATTTTTTTCTATCCGTATGCCTTTGCTGTTTTTACCTTCTACCTTAACAAGTACGTCTGCGCTGCCTTTTACATCCATTTTGGTGATAAGGGCTTTTTCGACGTTTTCCAGACGGATCACCGCCGGCGCTCCGGAGGTGGCTGGTATTTTCCAACCTGTGATCTCAATATCTTTTCCATCCTCACAAATAAAAGCCGGCCGCCGGTCGTTGCTATCGAGGTGAATGGTGATGTTCACCAACTTTAAACCGGTCACATGCCTTGCCCATACGCCATAGGCAGGCACCAGGGGTCCAAATGTTTTTACCTCCGGATATTTATCAACGGCTTCGGGTACCTGTTGCCGGGCGTGTTCAACAGTTCCGCCACCGGCCAGATTTATTTCAATGTTTTCAAGTGTAAGGTTGGTAATGTAATGACCGGGAACGCCGGTGATAAGGATCCCTGAAGGCGGCATTAATTGCGCATCGGCTGCAGCCTGCGCTTTTACATTTCTTATAACTACGTTATCCAGCGTTCCGGTGGGCTGCTGTGTATCTTTTCCTTTTCTAAATACGCTCAACCGCGATCCCAAACGTATCAACATAGGTGTTCTTACATTCACCATATTGATGTTGGAGATCTGCACGTTGCGCAAATGAGCCCCATCAACCGTCAGTAATTTTATACCGCCGTTTTTGGTGTCATATATATAGCAGTCGGAGATCGTAATATTTTCAAACGGCGCCATGGATTCAGTGCCCATTTTTATAGCGCCCTGGTTGCTTTTCAGCCGCATACCGGTTACCACTATATTACTGCACGCCATTTTGCTTGAAGTGGTCTTGAAACAAAGTGCATCATCGCCACTAACGATGTCGCAATCTTTAATGTGTACATCCTGGCAACCATCTATATCAATGCCGTCGTTGTGGGCCACGCCATGACTCACAATTTTTACATGTTCGATTCGGATCTTTTTACTTTGGAAATAATGCGAGGTCCACGCCGCTGCATAGTTGAGCGTTATGTCTTTCACCGTTACGTTTTCACACCGCACAATGCGTACTAAAAAAGGACGGCGGCCCCATCGTTCTGATTCGGGGCGTGTATCGGTTTCAATTTGCTGTGCTTTTAATTTGGCGCCCTGACCATCTATTGCTCCTTCGCCTTCAATGCCAATATTCTTTGCATCTACAGCTACCACCAATGCCCATCCCACGTCGATACCCAACCCATCGGTAAAAGGGTCGATGTTCTGATAATCATTTATATTGGTACTTCCCAGTAAGCGTGATCCTTTGTCGAACTGTAACGTAACCTGATCTTTTATTACAATGGTGCCCGACAACCAGGTCCCTGTGGGGAAAACGACCTTACCGCCACCCTGTTGATGGCATTCATCAATAGCTTTTTGAATAGAAGTTGTATTAAGGGTTTTACCATCCCCCACAGCTCCATAACGGGTAATGTCAATAATAACGGGTGGTGCCGCATGCACCCATATCATACTGATCAAAAAGACAATCGCAATGGCAGTTCTTTTCATATGCATTAGTGAAAATGGAAACCAGTCAGAATACATGCCTGGTTTTCCTAATGCAACTAACCAATTATTCCGGCTGCCTTTTTACCATCAACTCACCATTCATTCAACTATTTTGGCAGAAAAATTTCCGGGAACGATTGCGTAAATAAGTGGAAGCGGCACGATGGCCGCCTCCTTACTGACTAGCTGTAAGAAAAAATATTTCTACCGGTTCGCCCTTATGGCACCTGCCGGTTTTCGTAATTGGAATAAAATGTGTCTATAGCGTTCGGCGCCGGTTTGTACAGGGTCCTGAATTGAAATGTATTCCCCTTTTTAAAATCCGGTAATACCATAAGGCTATCTGCCGATCCCTCATGCTTTTCATATTGTTTTCGAACCACGCCTGTTAAATCAGTATAAATAATTTCCTCACCAATCACATCCTCGCCAACCCCGAACCATTTAATGGTCGCAGTTTTAGCAACGTCGTCATGCGTTCCGTTTTTTATAGCCCGGTTCACCAGCTGGGCAATATATTTTTCTCCATACACCGTTCCAATGACATCTGTTTTTACCGAACGATGGCCGGCATTGTCGCTGGTATATATATTAAAGGTATAAGTGCCTTCAGCCAGTTTAGGGAAAGAAAACCATACGGTATCAACCCCGGCAGTTCGTTGTATTGCTTTATTTGTTGAATCCTGTCGACCACTGATCTCCCAATACACGTCCACCTTACTGATGCGGGGGTCAGCTAGCAGCAGCATAGACAACCCCATGCGATTATTGCCGGGATATGCTTTTACCGAATCTACCCTGGCGGTATAAACGACCTCTCCGTCTTTAATAAAATCATCATACGTATCATCCATTTTACTGCATGAAAACAGGATAGCGCAGCAGATCATCACTATCACCCCATTTATTTTATATTTTTTTACACGCATACTTTCCGTTTAGCTGGTAAGCTGATTACATAATATTTTACAATCACTTCTTCTGTCCCCACAACGACAATTCAAACAAGTGAAAAAAGCCGGTATAACCATCAATAGAACCCCAGCTGTCAATATTCTTCCAACCTATATACCGAACAGGTGGCACGCCATTTGGAAATTCAAACTCCTGCCCATCGGCTGCTACCTGAATATCTTCATTGGAGTTTACTCCTACATCCCAACCCGAAGGTTTGGTCATGATCCATTCACCCAGTTTTACCCACCCAACATTTGGATCGGTGTTGTTGGCATTGGCGTTTATCACATTCGGCTTATTGGTTCCCCATATTTCCCAGTGATGCGGGTTTCCATGATTGAAAATAAAGTTGCCGGTGCGTTGCCAAACTTTAAACCGGCTGAGTATAAATTTTGAAGCCCCGCCTTTATCCAGGTCAATGGGTATCCATACCGGCAGCTCAAATTTCTCTTTGGTATGAAACATGCTGGTAACGTTGCCGTCGTACAAATTTTTCATAACATAGTCCTTGTTATAATCCACGACATTTGCCATCGCTGCCCCGGAGTTGGGAAACGGAGCAAACTGTGGAATGAATTTTTCAAAATTGGTTCGCACATCATTGAATTTGGTTTTATCCAGCGCCTCTTCGTAAATAGGTGTGATCTTAACGCGTAGCGTATCGCTGTGATTATCCCATCTGTCCCTGGCATACACACCCCAGGTACGTTCTACCGGCGGAAAACCCCGCACATTAAAACCGCCCTGCTTCATGCTGGTGTAATTAAAATCAACGTGTTGCCAGTCGCCCACCGAATCAAGGACCAACACTTCAAAAACTATGTTTGCCGAATCAGGGTTTACATACTTAATGTTTATGCCGCCAAAGGTAGAATCTGTTTTCAGCGATTTATATACATTGACAATAGGCGGCGTTAAGGGTTTTATGGTTACCGGAACCGGCTCCGATATGGCTTCGCTACGGCTTACCGCATACAGCGCCACTTCTCTGGCTTCCGTATTGCCAAACCCATCTACCAATAGTTTGTTCTGGTACATCGATACTTTTACTTCTTTTTGCACGCCTTTCAGCGTATAGACCGCTTTTACATACAACAGGTTTTCATCACCAGGCAATGTATAGGTAATTAATGCAGCGCCGGCCAGGTTGGTTACCTGTACATTACGAACAGGCCCCGGTGCCGTACCATCTTTTGAAAGTGGATTCCTTTCATCTTTTTTACAGGCAGCGATAACTGTGATCATCAGCAGCCAACCGGTTATTATTAGATTATAATTTTTCATTTTGCAAAAGTTTATGGTTATGGGCGGGCAGTTACCAGCCAGGGTTCTGCACCAGTTTTTTGTTTCTAAGTAATTCATCCTGGTCTATAGGCCAGAAGTAATCGCGTAGTTTAAAGGTTTGTGACCATTGCACCACAGGTTTGTAATAAGCGGCGGGGTCCTGCTGTTCCGTACTCCATCCTCTAATGGGTGCGTTCAAAACAATATGCGCTTCCCGCCATCTTCTCAGATCCCAGAAACGCTGACCTTCAAAAGCCAGTTCAATCAAACGTTCCTGGTGAATAATGTCGCGTAATCCTGATTTGGTAGTATATTTTGCGCCCTGCGTCGAATAATTATCCCAGGCATATGCCACCGTGGGTAAGCCGGCCCTGTTTCTTACTTCATCAATCCATTTGAATGTTTCAGCACCCGGTCCATTCACTTCATTCAACGCTTCTGCATACAACAGGTACAGATCGGCCAGCCGTATTTCGGGCCAGGGATACGGATTCTGGTTACTGCCGGTAACATTACCATCCGAGGCGCCTACCGTACCCATATTAACCAGCTTTTTAATCCAGTAACCAGTAACCGAAAAATTACTTACCCCTTGCCGCGCAGCAAATTCCGCTCTGCGTGCCTTTACAAAAAGCAGGTTGTTTATACTGAAATTATTTACCCAGTTACCAAACCAGATACCTCTGTCAAAAGCCAGATCGGCATAAAAACGCGGCTCCCTGTCGAAGTGCAGCTTTACGGTTTGCTCGTTTCTCTTGATATAAAAAGTATCGGCTCCGGTAGCGGTTCTTAGTTGAAAACGTCCTGCATAGTCCCATGTTTTATCTTCGGTAATAGGAACTCCGTTATTTGAATAAAACAATTCAGCCATTTTTATTGGTGGGGCCAGTATGCCTTTGGGGCCACTACCGCTGAGGGCGCCGCTGCCTAAAATGGGCATTGTCCACCTTTGCAAATCGACAGCCCGGCTCATTGTGTTGGGCCAGATCACTTCGGTATTAAATTCTTTTTCGGTTACAGCCATCCGGATGCTCAGTTGGGTTTTGATAGTATCATTGATGATCCAGCTGGGATTCAGTGCCGTGTTATACCGCTGCAACGAGTACAAATTACTGTGACAAAATTCAATGGCTTCCTTACAGGCGGCAGCTGCCACTTCCCATTTCCTGGCATCAGCCACCGGGTTTATCAACGGTTGCCCCCCCTCTTTCCCTTCTGTTGTAAGCCCCACAAAATCACCGTTGCCGTTAAACAAAGGACTGGCAGCCGTTACCAGTACTTTCGCCTTCAGTGCCAGTACAATTGATTTGGTGATCCGGCCCAGCTCTGTTCCTTCAACGCCTACAATTTTCGCAGGCAATGCTTCATTGGCAGCTGCATCATCCAGCAACTGAACAATATAATTGAAGCAACTATCAACATGTTCCCTGGGTACCTGCACTTCTTCAGGCGTGCTTCCTACCTGCAGGTTTGCCCTGATGATGGGAATTGGGCCATACATGCGCACCAGGTAAAAATGATAGTACGCTTTCAGGAAGGTAACTTCTGCTTTCCATCTTTCTCTTTCAATAGCTTCCATATCCCTTACATTATCAATATTGGCCAGAAAGATGTTGCAATCGCGTAAGGCTGTAAACAGTTTTATGCCCTGGTTTTTACCCGTCCAGAAACTGCCCAGCGGATTACCGGTATTTTGCATGCCACGGGCGATGTTCCAATAATCGGCATCAACATCTCGGATGGGATCCATATACCACACTTCATCGCCGGCATTAAATGCGGGGTTATCATCCATATCGCCATGCTTAGGCATATAGCCATAGCAGGTGAATAAAAATTTCTCGGCAGTACTGCGTTGGGTAAATGCGTTATCAATGGTTCCCACCTGGTCGGGCACAACATCCAGGTACTTTTTACAGGAACCGGTGACCAGTAACAACATTATTGATAATATGATGGGGCTGCTTTTCATGTTGACTATTTTAAAATTTCTATACGCGTGAACAGCTGATGTATAGTTACAATGATACCTGTATGCCTACGTTCACCACTTTTTGTATGGGATAATTTAATCCGTTGCCGGCCAGCTCTACATCCCATAATTTATACTGGGTGAAGTTGAGCAGGTTGGTACCGTTGGCATACAACCGCACATTCTCGAGATGCATTTTGTTGGTGGTCTTTTTATTTAAAGTATACCCTACCTCTACCTGCTTCAGGCGCAGAAAGGCGCCGCTACGCATAAACCAGGTACTGGTTTGACTGTTATTTCCGCTTAACACAGGACTCAAGCGGGGCCATAGGGCATACAGGTTCCGCTTCTCTTCTGACCAGTGATCATCGGCATAGGCCTTTAATAACTGGTTTTGCAGAATATAACCGGGAAGCTCATCATCTTTATACCGGTACGCTACAAACGGCGCTGTAGCTTTAACATCCATCCAGAAAGAACGGCGGGCGGTTCCCTGGAAAAAAGTAGAAACATCAAGACCTTTGTATTTTGCAGAGAGGCCAAAACCGTATGTAATTTCAGGGGTGGTTGGATAACCGATCGGGACCATATCCAGCTTATCTACTACCCCATCCCTGTTCACATCGCGGTATTTAATATCGCCGCCTTTGTAATCGCCAAAGGTTTGCGTCGGCGAATTTTTCACTTCCTCATCATCAACGAATAACCGTTCTGCTATATAGCCCCAGGATTGTGATATCGGGTAACCGATCCTGTTGAGGTAATACATATCGTCGCCATATTGTAAGGATTCGTTTTTATCGAGCCGGCTGCGTGCATAGGTAAAATTACCCCGGGCCT
>DASUVL010000406.1:0-9036 GCA_036379015.1 Niastella sp. | reverse complement strand
TGGCCATATTCATATTGCAGGTCAGGGTACCTGTTTACCTGCTCCATGCTTCCGTTAATGTTGTAACGAACGTTAAAGTGTCCTTTCTTTTTCTGGGCTGCCGCTTTGGTGGTGATAATGATAGCACCGTTTGCCGCCCGCAAACCATATAAGGCAGAAGCCGCAGGCCCTTTCAGTACAGACACGCTTTCAATATCCTGGGGGTTGAGATCATTTAAAGAGCTGCCATAGTCAGCCGGCAGGTTGTCGGAGTTGGTTTGATATACCGCGTCGCCTTTGGCGGAAGAGCGCTTACCACTACTATTGTTGATCACCACACCATCCAATACTATGAGCGCTTCATTATCGCCGGTAAGGTTGTTTTCACCGCGGAGAATGATCTTGCTAGAAGCGGCGGGGCCACCACCGGAACGAATAAGGTTCAAACCGGCTACTTTACCGGAGAGCGCATCCGTCCAGTTTAAACTGGTGGCCTGGGTAAGCTGCGTGCTATCTACTTTTGTAAGTGCATAACCCACCGACCTTTCCGATTTTTTGATACCTAATGCAGTTACTACCACATTTTGCATTTGCTGATCATCTTTCTGCAGCACAATGCTTATTGACTGTTGCGCTTCGGCAGTGAATTTCTTTTTCAACGGCTGGTAGCCAACAGCGGAGATCTCAACAGATCCGTCTGCGATTACTGGCAGGGTTTTGCTGAAACGGCCCATGTCATCGGCAATCGAAACCGCTTGCTTTTGACCTTCCTGTTTAATAATTACGGTAGCACCGGGAAGTGGAACACCACCTTCAGTGACAATACCTTTCAAAACCATGGTGGGCGCTTTTTGGCGCGCATTGCTTTTTTTGATCACCCAGCTGTTACCGCTGGCGGTTGCAATAAAACCACCGGGGTCCAATACCTTATTCAATAATTCACCCACATTGGCTGCTTCATAAGAAGCGCCGGGCACTTTTACTGCGGCCAGTTCATCATTCGCATAAGCCAGTCGCACTTTAAATATCCGGCCAAAATCCTCCGCAATGGCGGCGAGGTTACCAGGGCCGTGCCGGTAATGCAATGCCGTTTGCGCATGCAGCTGTATAATACCTGTCATCAGTAATACTACAAGCGTGGTAAATGTTTTTGTTAGTTTTGCGTAGTCCATATATTTCATATACATTAAAACAATACAATGCCAGTCCGCTTTTCAGCAGAACAAAAAATCTGTTGATCGATAAGGAATGTCTAATGGATATTGTAGCCAGTCAATGTGTTCAGCACCGTTAAATTATCTTTCAATGGATTCGTAAGGTCCCAGGTAAGCGTTATTTTTTTATTCTTATTGATAGTGCCATGCGTTAACTTAACCTGGTAATATGTTTCTATGCGATTAAGCAATTCTTCCAGTGTAATATTTTGCAACCGCATCTGTTGTTGCAACCACCAGTCTGCCGCACCCGGATCAATTGTTTGTATTTGGCCGGTTATTGCCTGCGCAGTACGTACCTGCTGACCAGCTGTTAACAATTGATTACCGCCTGCGTTATTCAGTGCCACCTTGCCTTCTTTTACGGTCAGTTGCAGATCAACAGTATCCAGTTTGCGAATTGTGAAAGCTGTTCCTATAACTGTGATCCGCTGCCGGTTAATGTCAATAGTAAAAGGATGCTGCGCATCTTTAGCCACACTGAAAAAAGCAGTTCCTTTTGATAGCACCGTACTGCGCTGTTTTAAAAAATCGCCATACACCTTCAAAGAGGAATACGGCGCCAGCCATACTACCGAACCATCTTCGAGCATGATCTTCTTTGAACTATCCGCGCTGGCCAGTTCCTGCCAGGCAGCGGCCATTTCGGGCGAACTGCTTCCAGGGATCTTAATAAAAATAGCTACCAGTATGGCGGCAGCAGCACTTAACCCGATAAAGAATAGTTGCTTTTTGCGGCGGCGTTTGTTGTCAATGCGATCATTGATGCTGTTCAGCAAAATTTGCTTTTTCTGCATACCGATCGCTTCGGGCTTATTCCATGCCTGTTGCCATTGCTCATCCTGATGACTTATATTATCCTTATGGCGCCTTGATTTACGGGGCATGCAAAAAATAGCTTTTGTTAATAGACGGTTAATGAATGAAACTGGTACTAGAGGAAATGTAGAAAAAAGCGGGAGTTAACAATTTGGTCACATTCAAGGAGGTCGGTTACAGGTTGCCGGTTTCCAGTTACCAGGACTTGAATTTTGATCACTTTACATGAAATCGGGTTCTCCGAATATTTTTGCCCGGTGACTGGTAACTGGTAACTAAAAAAACAACTGCACCGTCCTTAACATCTTTACAATACGTTGCCCGGCGGTATGCAATTGGTTTTTGACCGTTTGCTCGCTCAGTTGTAGCTCAGAAGCGATCTCTTTAACGGAAAGCTGGTCCTCGTTCTTCATGGCATATATCCTGCGCATTTGTCCGGGCAGCTTGCTTGTGGCGCTTTTCCAGATATGATATACCTGTTTATATTGATACTGCTCATCGGGCATGGGCCTTCCTTCGGTGTGTTCAGGCATTTCGGCCGTTAACGTGTACCTTTTTCTTTTAGATGCCCGCTGGTGATCACTGATACAATGTTGAACAATGGTATATAAATAATTGCGGAAAGAAGAATGGATAACAATAGACTGGCGTTTGTTCCACAGACGTATAAATACTTCCTGCAGTACATCATCGGCTTCTTCCGAACCATTCAATCGTAAACGTATATACGTGAGAATGGGATCGGCAAAGCGATTAAAAATTTCATCAAAAGCAATTCTGTCCCCTTGTTTCAATTGCAGCAATAATTCGCCGTCCTCGGGAACAATTGGCTGTAAATTCATATGGCGCAAACTTAACAACCAAATGTAGTAACATAAAAGAAGTTGTTTTACTAAATCTTTAAGTTTTTTTAAGCTCATTTAAGGCATTTTGCCTATGCAATCGTTTGCATTGTTTTATTTCTGTATGCGTTAGCCGCAAAATGTTGCAAAAGCGAAACAAAAAGACCGCTTCCGAAACTGGAAACGGTCTTTTTCGAATGAGATCGAAATAAATTCAACTTACTGTTTTATCAGTTTTATCTCGGCTACAGTATGCTGTTTAGTCACTTTTATAAAGTAAATGCCTTTGGGCAATGATTGCAGCTCATTAAAATATTGCGCATTGGTTCCGGCGCTAACAAAACTTGTTTTACGCCAAACCAGCTTTCCATCACTGTTGAACATCCGATATTGTACAGGTTCATCGGTAGTGCTTTCAATGGTGATCACCACATGATCGGTGAATGGATTTGGTGAAGCAGTTACATTAGATCCCTTTGCATCGGTACGAATAGTGATAATTCCACTGTAATTGTATTTTCCATCATTATCTACCATTTTAAGGCGATAATAATTTATACCGCTTGCCGGCGCCCCATCTGTAAAGGAATATTTCAGGGTAGGCGAGGAGGAGGAGGCAGCAGCAGCTACCTGTCCCAATGATGAAAAATGAATACCATCGGTACTGTGTTCAATTACGAAATGAGAAAAGTTAATGCCTTCATCGCTTTGCCAGCTAAGGTAAGTTTTGTTGTTTTTATATACGCCATTCCACATGCTGAGCGTGATGGGCAACACGCCGCATGGAGAAGAACCATTGTTGACATTGGCCATTCCCGAATAGCCGGTTAAAATTGATTTTATACCAATTGATCCGGGTGAAGAGCCATAAGGAATATCAGGCGTTGCAACTGCAGCAGCGGAACGGGTAAGTCCATTGGCGCCACCGTTAACCGTGATGGAACCTGTTGGTATTACATTAGATATTACCAAACCGCCGCCGCCGCCACCACCGGGACCATGTGCCCAATGGGCGCTCATATCACCTCCCTTGCCACCATTAGCCGAAGCGCTAATGGTATGCGTACCAACACCGCCAGACTGGTTTGTTACAAATACGATGGTTCCACCAGCGCCACCACCACCGGCAGCATCTGTTACACCTGCTGTAGTTACATCATTAGCAGCGGCGCCATTGGCCGTTACCGAGCCATTGCCACTGTATGATCTGCCACGCATAATGATGATACCACCACCACAGGCGCCACTGGATAAATAATCGGTAGTATTTGCCGTACTGTTGTTGCTGGTACCAGCGCCGCCACCGCCGCCCAAAACCAATCGTTGTAAATTACCCTGGGCAAAAGCAGAACCACCGAATCCGCCAGTAGGATAGGTATTTACATTAGCGACCCCGCCGGCCCCGCCATCCCAGCCACTGCCGCCTCTTCCGCCAGCACCGCCATTACCGCCGCCGCCGCCACCGGGATTATATCGATTCTGAGCAGGATCGCCATCGGTTCCTCCGCCGCCGGCATTACCAGGTGCGCCTCTTCCCATTGTGCCAGCAATATATCCTTCCACAGTTCCTCCTGTGGTGGCATTAGTAGCGCCATTCGTTAACGTATATATTGGTGTGCCCGCAATACCTTCACCCTTTGCACCACCAGTCGTATTGGCAGCAGTAGTAACAGGCGAAGCCCAGCGATAATCTGTATTCGTTAAGGCGCCACCGCTACCATTGTTACCCCCCGCAGTACCGGTGAACAGTTTTCCGCCACCACCTCTGAAACCCAGGGCGTTGGCATTTACAGAACCATTTAAAGTAATTACATTGGCCGCTTCCAACACAATTACCCCACCGGTGCTACCATTCCATGTAGGCGCCGTAATTGAACTACCCGCATTTATGGTTAAGTCATAATATCGGGGAACCCGAATTACCTGGTAAGTACGTATACCAGTAGAAGCTGAATAAGCACGCGTGTAATAATTATTGGCCAGTGAATAAGTAAAATTTACCACGCCGGATCCATTATTGTAACCTGATACAATATTGTATTCATAATAGCCTGCCATGAGATTGCTGGTCAAATAACCGCTGGCATTGCCACCGGCCACACCATCACCATAAGCGTCACTATTGGTGCTGTTGAAATCAGCGCCTTGCATCTGGATGATCAATACCATATCGCCATTGCCCAGATTCGTATTATCACCTCTGCCATCCCGGTTACCTACCGTTAAGGTGGTGGCCCCAATAATGGGATTGCCGGTACCCGGATAATACGTGTTTACGATCTGGTTGGCTGAAGCAATAGGTGTTATTCCGTTAACTGGAGCAGTGCCGCACTGACTGTAGGAATTGTTAAAGAAAGAGAACAGAAGGGCAGATAACAGGAATGCTCGTGTAAAAAATGGTTTCATTTCACGTTCAATTGGTTGGTAAATTTGGTTGGAGATAAGCCTCGAATTAAAAAAAAGGCGAATTTATTCTTATTGCTAATATGAACGCAGAAAAAGAGATTAAAAAATAGAATAACATAAAGTTTACCCAGACACCCCCAGTTGTGGATATGCGGAAAACAGTCAGGAATTTATATATTCATAAACGTCTGGATAACCATTATTATTACATATGGCTAATATCTTATGCAACAACCAGGCGGGAAAGTGCTTACGGAAAGATGGGACTTTTAAGGAGAAATCAATTGTATTTTAAACCTTTCAAGCTGCCGCCGGTGCCTTAGTATATGTACAATGGCATGTTCTGCCATTTGCTCTATGTCGTACACCTGGCCCCAACCTGCCTGTATCTTTAAAGAATTGTCAAATTGTTCCAGGTCATTATCATTAAATTCCATCAGGACTTTTTCTGTATAGGCGAATACGCCAGTGAGATCATCAATATATTTGGAAACAGTTGAATGAAATGTTTTTCCGGGCCGCACTTTATTATGACCTTTCAAATTATGAATACTGGTAGCATACCCGTAACCAGCATGTACCACATGGGTTAAAACGGTTTGAACCGACCGGCAATTATCGTCGCTGGTATGCGGGTCAACAATAGTTATTAATGCATTATCGGGAATACCTTCAATCACCTTTATAAGATCGGCAATAGCACGTTCATATTCATCAAGCAATGCGCCAATAGCGCCTGATCTGTATGCTTTCGTCATATGCTATTTAGTATATATTTATTAAAATTAGGCCACTCAGCAGTACTTTCAAAACAAGGTTCTGTAACGTATATTTGGAAGTTACCAGCCTTTTAAAACCTTAAGCCATGAATAATTCTCTCGTATTGCTATTTGCATTTATTGTATTATTTGTTTCTTGCTCAAAAGACAGGCGACCTATTATTAGCATCAAAAAACCAGGAAACGGTGATTTGGTTAATGCAGCAACCGAGGTTGAGATACATGTAGAAATATGGGATTCCGATCAGCTCACAGGAGCAGCCCTGTATGTAACCAAAGAAAACAGTACAAATGATACAATAATAAAATTCACTGATGGCCCACGTACCGACCAAAAATATAAGTTGACCAAAAGGTTCATTACAGAATCCAATACAAAATATAAAATTTTAATCAAGGCCTGGGGGCATGGCAACCTGGCTACAGACTCAATATACATTAGCTCAAATTAAAGAATTTACATTTGTATTCACATCAGCCAATTATGAGTAATATCCCATTTCAAGCTATTGACTGGACAACTATTAAAAAAACGGAACATACCGGTGTAACAGGCACCGCCTGGTGGCAAACACTACAATTCGATGGACTGAGGGTGCGGCTGGTAGAATACTCAAAAGGATACCTGGCCGATCATTGGTGCGAAAAGGGACATATCGTGTACTGCCTGGAAGGGTCTTTTGTCAGCGAACTCAAAAATGGCGAATCCTTCCATTTAAGTCAGGGCATGACGTATATTGTATCTGATGATCTCAGTTCGCATCGCTCCCTGACTGAAGATGGTGTTAAACTATTGATCATTGATGGGGATTTTTTAAAACTGCGGCCCATTACCTCCTGATAAAATATAAAGCAAGTCAATAAGTCAATAAACAAATAGCCGGTGCATGTTCACATATTATTCAAACCTGCACCGGCCATACTTCAATTCATTTCCGCAATACTATATAGCAAACGCCGACACCAATCCCAATGCCTTGGGAAAAGCAGATTCCTGCAATTGAGGTATACCAACTCCTTCTACCCGGAAAGCAGTAATATCAGTCATACCCAAAAAACCCAGCACGCCTCTTAAATAAGGTTCTGTAAAATCTAAAGACTTCATGGGTCCATCAGAATAGATGGCGCCGGAGGAAATGGCCAGGTAAACTTTTTTGTTGGTTACTAATCCCTTTGGTGCCCCATCTCCATAACTAAAAGTAAGCCCGGACCGTGCAATATGATCTATCCATGATTTTAAGGTAGAGGGAATACCGAAATTGTATAAAGGAACACCGATCACAATGAAATCGGCATCCATTAATTCCTGAATAGCCTGATCAGATTTCCTGAGCACTTCCTTATGGTCGGCTGTGCGCTGTTCAGCAGGTGTATAATGAGCAAAGATCTGGGGCCCTTGTAAATGCGGCAGCGGATCAGCGGCTAAATCGCGGGTTAGGATCTGACTACCCGGATAAACTGTTAACAATTTGTCAATGATGGCACCAGACAGTTTGTTACTAAAAGATTGATCTCCCTTTGCGCTTGAAACTATATTCAATATCTTCTTCATGCTAATTACATTTTTTAGGAATTGCTTGCGTTTAATTGTCTTTTTGTTTTCACAGCAAAGCTACCTACCTTTACTATACATTTGTAAGTACTATACTTCCGTATAGCACTATATCTAAGTATAGCGCTATACAATAGTATAGTGATAAAAAAAGTAATTATAATGGCAAACAAAGAAGGCAGAACTCAGGAAAGATGTATGGGAATGATCTTACCAGTATCAGATGCCATACAGATTTTGAGTGGCAAATGGAAATTGCCCATACTTATTTCGTTACAATTTGGTAACAAAAGGTTCAGCGAGATCGCGAAGGATATTCCTAAAATAACCGACCGCATGTTATCGAAAGAATTACGTGAACTGGAAATGAACCATTTGGTAAAACGGACGGTTTATGATACCGTTCCCGTAACCGTGGAATATTCAATGACAGAGTACGGCGAATCCCTGGACCCCGTAATACTGGAATTGGCCAAATGGGGTAGGCAGCACCGTAAAAAGATCATGGGAAAAGAAAAATCGGCAGCAACTCATTAAACATGGCAAAACAACAGCAGGCATCACCCACCATCCATAAATCGGGCTTCGACTTTCTACAGAAATTAAAAAAGAACAATCACCGGGACTGGTTCAATGCCCATAAAACTAAATATCAGCAGGAGCTGGAACTGGTTGAGCAATTTGCAGAGGCCTTGTTGCACGAACTCAACAAGCATGATGAAATTGAAACCCTTTCTGGTAAGAAAAGTCTGCACCGCATTTACCGGGACATTCGGTTTTCATCCGATAAAACGCCTTACAAATCAAACTGGAGCGGTAATTTTAAACGCGCTACCAAATTTCGCAGGGGCGGATATTATTTTCACCTGGAACCTGGCAATAGCTATATCGTTGGCGGTTTTTGGGGGCCCAATGCACAAGACCTCAAACGCATCCGCGACGATATTGCCTTTGATGCCACGCCGTTGCGGAAAATATTAAAAAGCAAATCATTCACGTCTACGTTTGGTTCCCTGCAAGGCGAACAATTAAAAACAGCGCCCAAAGGTTTTGAGGCAGGTCACGAAGCCATTGACCTCTTACGTTATAAACAATTCCTGCTTATCAGGCGATTTTCAGATAAAGAAGTATTGAGCGATCATTTTCTGAAAGCCGTCAATCAAACGTTCAAAAACATGCGCCCCTTCTTTGATTATATGAGCGAAGTACTTACCACCGATACCAACGGACTGGAAGTTTGATATAAATAGTTTCACAAAAAATCCCTCTATGTATCATTGCAATAGAGGGATTTTATATTTTTATACCACAACGGGAAACTATGATCAACTGGTGGGCAACCGTTTTATTACTGGCATCGGGACAAGGCATTTTATTAAGTCTGGCCTTGCTGATCCCAGGAAAAAAAAGAGACCGGTCAAATATCTTCCTGGCGTTGATCCAGT
>DASUVL010000405.1:0-2441 GCA_036379015.1 Niastella sp. | reverse complement strand
GGTTACGAAGTTTTCAGGATGCTGCCTTTGTTCAATAATGGCATTGAGGAACTCTTTGCTTTTTTCAAACTGCTCTTCATCCATATGCTTTTGATAAAGCGCTTCATTTACAACCACCCTGTTTTTGTCTTTTTCCGGATCGTATCCATATAAACGGTACATGCCATCTGACCAGAAATAATTCCCGGTACGGGCATCGTACTCCCAGGTGCCATAATCGAGGAATTCTTCATTTTCCTGCTTCATCGCCTTATAGGCCGCCAGATCGCGATACAGTTTTGATTGTTCGGTTATATCTATGGTGCTGCCAATAACACGCAGCAGTTCGTCTTTGTCGTTCCGGATCACTTTGGCTTTTTCCCGAACATCTTTAACGCGGCCGTTACGATCATGTATTTTGTAATAAAGATCATACTCATGATGAATCAGATGATCTTTCCTGTTATACAAGACCTTATCCCGGTCGGCTTCAATAACATGCTGCAGGTAAAATTCAGGAGTGATGTGCAGATCCTCTTTTTCTGATTTTGGGTCGTACCCCAATATCCTGTATAAGCCATTACTCCAGGAGATCTTGTTTTCAACTACCGACCATTCCCACACTCCGAATTTGAGTAATTCCTGGGTGTCGTTAAACAATTCGTCAATGCGTTTGAATTGATTTCCGGTTTCAACTTCTTCGGTTATATCCTGGGCAATAAATAAAATAGAGGAAGCGCAACCTTTCGGATCGCGGTTAAGTACCGTACCCATAGTACGGAAGTATTTCCAATTGCCTGCTTTATGCGTTAAGCGGGAATTATAACTGTAACTTTCATCATCCGGTAATGCATAAAATTTTTGTAGTTCCTTCTTTACATTTTCCACATCGTCTCTATGCACGATACTCATAAGGTCGTTATCCCAGGTTAGTACATCATTGTAAGTGTACCCGAGCAGGTCGGTTAACTTGCGGTTAATATACTTCAGTTTCCTGGCATCAGCGTCAAAGATGTAAATTATTGCCGGAAAAAAATCTGTTATTTTATCCGGCAAACCATCATTGTCGCTATATGATTGAAACAAAAGCTTAAGAGGATTTATCTCCTGATTTATTAGTTGTTCCATCAAAGCATGGACTTATTTACATTTATTCCTTCACAGGGTCATCGATCCGCTGCTACTGGTTATTAAATTCCTGGTATTGCTTCATTTTGTTATATAATGTTTTGCGGTCGATGTTCAATAATTTGGCAGCCTTACTCTTATTAAAGTTTGATTTCTTTAATGCTTCAATAATAGTTTCGTATTCAGCATCAATGCTTGCATTCTTTAAAGACAGCTCGCTGTGTGAATGATGCGGATGCGGCCGTGGAATTTCTGCTTCTGAAAACGGTGAAGGAATAGGTGGGGTTGGTATAGCCGGTTTGGGTTCTGCCTGTAAATAGGGAGTATCCGGTGCTTCATCAAATTGCAACCGGGTAAAGTTAGATATTTCGAATGGCAATGTATGTGCTTCAATAAAAGTTCCTTCTGCTAACAGCGTTGCCCGTTTTATTACATTCTTCAATTCACGCAGGTTACCATACCAGATGTAGCTTTTAAAAATGTCTTCTACTTCTTTGGTAAATCCTTTTACATTTTTCTCCAGCTCTTTATTGGTTTGCACTAAGAAGTGACGGGCAAATACCAGGATATCATCTTTGCGTTCACGCAACGGCGGAACTACAATGCTGAATTCATTAAAGCGATGGTATAAGTCTTCGCGGAACTTACCTTTTCGGGCAATATCCCAAAGCATTTCGTTGCTGGCAACAATGATCCGGATATCCAGGTCAATATCTTTTGTTCCGCCTACCCGCCGCATCTTTCTTTCCTGTACCACGCGTAACAAAGATACCTGGATGTCGTATGATAAGTTTCCAATTTCGTCAAGGAAAACGGTGCCGCCATTGGCTATTTCAAGGTTGCCTATTTTTTGATTCAATGCACCGGTAAATGATCCTTTTTCGTGACCGAACAATTCACTTCCTGCCAGCTCTTTTGACATGGCTCCGCAGTCAATGGCCACAAACGGCATCGTTTTACGGCGGCTGCGTTTGTGTATTTCCTGTGCAATGGCTTCTTTTCCGCTGCCGCTTTCACCGTAAATAATTATGCTATAGTTGGTAGGTGCTACCAGGTCTATTTGTTTGAGAATTTTCTTAAAGGGTTCGCTGTCCCCAAAAATATAATCACCTGAAATAACGATATGCTGTTTCTTTTCCCTGTCAATATTGTTCTGTTCTTCAGTTGATGTAGTAGGTGGTGTAAAAGCGGGCGCCGCCTGGGCGGTAGAGGTAGTTGCCTGGTTCACGGTAGTGCCTGGGCTCTGCAGCGCTTTTTTTATGGTAACCAGTATTTCATCGGGGAACAACGGTTTGCCTATATAATCATATGCACCCAGTTTCATTACTTCTACC
>DASUVL010000404.1:0-7998 GCA_036379015.1 Niastella sp. | reverse complement strand
CTTTCTGGTAAACGGAACAAAGGTTACCGGTATCAGGTTTCTGGTGGATATTGACTCTTTTTTCTTTTCTACCAATATCAGCATTTGTGTCATAAATGATGATCCTACCGGGATCACCATTTTGCCCCCGTCTTTCAGTTGCCCGATCAACGGTGGCGGAATGTGTTCGGCAGCGGCCGTTACTACAATTGCATCATACGGAGCATGTTCTTTCCATCCATGATAACCGTCACTTGTTTTTACCTGTACATTTTTGTAATCCTTCTTCAACCGTTCAGTGGCCGACTTACCCAATTCATCAATGATCTCAATGGTATATACTTCTTTCACGATGGCAGAAAGAATGGCCGCCTGGTAGCCGGAACCTGTTCCAATTTCCAGCACTTTAAAATGGGATTGTGGTTTTATTACTTCCGTCATGTAAGCCACTATATAGGGCTGGGAGATAGTTTGACCGTAACCGATGGGGAGAGGACGGTCTTCATAGGCGTTATTGGTTTGGCCGGCCGGAACAAATTCGTGTCTTTTTACAATTCGCATGGCTTTCAGCACAACGGGATCTTTCACCCCCCGCCGTTCAATCTGCTGTTTAACCATTTTTTCCCTTTTGGCCGTGTATTGGTCATCCTGCCATGGCAGCATAAACAATAATACCCCTATGTAAAAAGCAGGGCTCCACATAACCACTCATGTATTGATTATCCAAAAATTACTGATTGCTGCTACCACGTTTTACACAGTGCCTAAATAGAAACACAGTAGAAGCACAACAAACAGCAGCAAGTAGGATTCGGGTCGCGCAAAGTTGATCGTCCAACCTAAAAAACGGGTTCTTTTAGGAACTATAATACGCCGGTCCTCACGGTTAAAATAGAAAACGTTCCATTTATAATTGTTGATATCGTCTATGGGATCGTTCATGGCAACTATAATTACTATAAAGGTAAATAATCGTGGACATATTTCACATGGGGTATGTATGCACAAAAAAAAGGTGTTTTAACGGGTGGAGGAAGCTTTTTTATAACCAGTAATTTTCATATTCATTTCCTTAAGTCTAAAACAACCTTTGCATTTTTTTGCTTGCTGCTCGAAATAAAAACTTCGTACCGGTTGCCTGGGGTGTTGATGATCATGACCGAGGTATTTGGTGGAATAGAACCCAAATTTTCAGCCACCATGATCAGTTCATGGTGGGGTTGAGATTCGTTTATATCGATGGTTATGGTTATCGGTTTGTCAGAAAGCCGCATGTGCGATCTGATTAATTTATTGTTGTGGTAGATACTAACGGTATCATCATCTATTTCACCATTATCGTAGCAGTTGATCTTGATTTCACCAACTTCGGTCTCAATTTTTCTGACCAATGCATTTTCTCTGTTTTTTAAAACCAATGGCGTTGAAAGAATTATTTTGGGGAGTTGTTTTACAGCTGCTATTGTTTTTGAAGCCGTATCAGGTTTTGGTATTATCGCCGGGGTTGCCTCCACTTTCTTTGGCAGTGGCGTGGTAACTTTTTTTGTGACCGGTTTTGAAGCAGTCCCTCGTTTGGTGGTTCCGGGTGTTTTTTGAGTGGCAGTTGGCCGCGGATGTTGCTTCACACATTCACGAAATGTGATATCATCCAATGCGAAGTCATTTCCACAACCACCCGGCGCATTGTCGGCCATCACCAACCGCAATGTCGACATGGAAGCAGGCGTTGTAAAATAAGCCAGATGCTGACTCCAAAGGGGCTCCGGTACCCTTGGCAGATCCCTGGTAACAATAATTGCGACTACCTTACCTTCCGGTGTTTCCAGTCGAATATTTAGACTGGGTAATAATAAGAATGGACATTTTTTGGTGGGCTTGCATAGATTGATCACCCACAAGCCAAGTTCATAGGTGGTGTTGGGTTTCAATCCGCTAATAGGCATGTTTAGAAATACGCCTCCATCCGGTGCCGCGTTAACCAGCAACATATTTCCTCCGTTACTGCCAGCCGTATGGTCCTTCGGGAGCGTATGCCAGTCATCTCTAAAACATCCACTGGTATAAGAAGCAAAGGAATAATGCCCGTCAGTAGGACATGAACCAGAAACCCGCCGGTAGTTGGAAAGATCAGTGCTATTGGGGTCATGTACATTACCAGTACCGAAATGTAAGGTGAATTGGGGTGGCTTAAATATACAATTGTCAGGTTGCGCCTTCGATACAAAGGTGAAGAGAAGAATGATACATATGAAACCAAACTTCTTCAAGTCTCATACACTTTACGTTTAAGCTACTAATAAAATAATAATATTATTCAAATCATTATATGAAAGGCAATTCCGGGTGATAGGATTGCATATGAAATTTGATGATATGTTAAATAAAATCTTTGATTTAATATTACAATAAACTAAACATAAATTAGATAGTCACTGTAACAATAAACCCGATTCCTGTTTCATGAGAATAATTATTTTATTAATATTGGCATGCACCACGGTAACCGTGAATGCCCAGCTTTCTTTGGATACTTCTTCGAATGTCCGTAACAACAAGGCCATTTTTTCGTTGGTGGTATCTGTAAAAGACAGCGTTTTATACGCCCGGTCTTTTAATGGAAAAAAGAACGATGACCTTTTCAATAATCAATCCCTCACGAAAAGTATTGAAGCGGTGCTGATAGGGATCGCCATTGACAAAGGTTTTATCAGGTCATTGGATACAAGAGTTGCCGACATGCTGCCCGATCTGAAAAATGATCCAGACAAACGAAAACTCAATATCACAGTTGGTGATGTAATGAACCAGACCTCCGGTTTTTGGCATGAGAATTTGGAGCGGCTGGATATTTACCTGGGTCTGAATGATCCGTCGGGACATGTGTTGAAACAGCCTTTGGTTTCGGAACCAGGCAGTACGCTTCATTATAACAATGCAGCTTCTCATCTGATGTCGGTAATACTGTCAAAAGCCACCGGACAAACAACCTTCGAATTCGCCCGCAAATATTTATTGGAACCCCTGGACATTCATCATGTAGAATGGCCGAAGATGAAAGATGGCTATTATGATGGCAGCGGATTATTGAGCGTACGTATGAGTACTGTTGATGTGAACAAGATAGGTAGCTTGTTATTGAATGGTGGCCATTATAAAGGGAAGCAGGTTGTTTCACAAAAATGGGTGCAGACGTTACTTAAACCTGTCAAGACATACCCTGCTCCATGGGGACTGGTAAATACAACATATGGGCTTTGCTTTTATCATAAAACCTATAACGGTGAACCGGTGATATATGGCATGGGGTGGGGTGGACAGTTCCTGATTGTAGTCCCCGGTCTTGATGCCGTAATAGCTGTTAATCAGCAGGTAAACGATCAAACGGCCAGACAGCAATCCACCATTTTTATGGGCAGTATTTTTCCATTAATTTATGAGCAGATAAAGGCTTTAAAAGGAACCAGATGAGAAACACATTGCATAGAAATTTTATAATATTTGAGAGCATTCTATAAAACTATTTAAAATGAAAATTCTAATCACCCTCGTAGCCTGTCTTTATTCCATCATCTGTTTTGGACAAACGAAACTCATTTCTTTCAGAAGCCATTCAGGCAACAACGCTAATTTTCGTACGGCAGTTGAGCATAATTTGTTTGATCTGCCTAACTCAAATTTTGGAATTGCCGTATTTGAAAATATTGATTCTGTCATCATGCAATCCAAAGGCAGGATCATTGTTCTAAAAAGTTTTTCCCATGACGTAAATAGAAAGCGCCGCTATGGTTTTTACCGGGATACACTTACAAGAGCGAATGCCAGTGACTTTTTTACTGCAACCAGTATGCAAAATCTAAAAGCGGTGGTACAGAAAAAATATGGAGGAGCTTTTTCAGATAGCACCTTTTTTATTGGGTTTGACAATAAATTTAAAAACAGTAAGAACGCACCTAAAAAATAGCTGATTATTGGTAATTAACCGCCCCTGATGTTTAAATTATACCTTAAAAAATCATTGTCACTTTTTTCTATTGTAGGATTTTTATTTATCCCCTTAACATTTTTTGGATTTGATTATCAATACCGGTTAACAAAGTTCATTTTTTTAACCCCGGTCTCATTTATACAAGATCATTTCTTTCCGCATGCGTTAAAGAATATTGATTTTTCCTCCGATACCATCAGCCTGAATATATTGTTAGCTCTGTTGTTGATCATATCATTTCTTGTAGTTTTAATATTGGAATTGTTCAAAATCAGGTCTGCAGGAATTACACCGCTCTTCAAGTTTTTATCCGCATACTATTTGGCAGCTGTTTTTTTGAAATACGGCTTTGACAAAGTATTTAAACGACAATTTTACCTGCCGGAGCCAAACATCCTGTACTCCGATTTCGGACATTTAACAAAAGACACGTTATTCTGGAGTACAATGGGCACATCATATATGTATTCGGTGTCAACCGGCATTATTGAAATCTTAGCAGGCCTCTTAATACTTTTTAAACGAACAAGAATAGCCGGGTTTTGTGTGGCCATGGCGGTTGTTATAAACATTTTTTTAATAAACATCGGATTCGATATTTCTGTAAAAGTGTTCACCTCCTTCCTTTTGATGGTGTTGGTCTTGAATCTTTATCCTGCCTTAAAAATCGTATACGCTTTTTTTATTCAGCACAAGCAGGCGCAATTATCACCTGCATTACACCATGGAATCCCTGTTAATAAATGGGTACATGTTTTTTTATGTGCCGGCATAATAGGCTTCATTTTATTCCCATATATTTCTTTAGGTACTTTTAATGATGACCATGCCAAACGGCCTCCTTTGCATGGCGCATATCAAATAGAGCAATTCATGATCAATAATGACACGTTAAATAGTTGTGATTTTCCGTTTAAGCGTTTTTTTATACACCGGAACAGTTATATTATTTTTCAAAAAGAAGATGAAACAATGGTTGACTACTTTTTTGAAATGAATTCAGGAAGGAAGCAAATGGATATCCGGGATTATCAAAACAATAAAATCACCGTTACATACAATTATTATGAAAAAGAAGGTGCTTTGCAATTGATCTTTGGAAATAATGCAAAATGGATCATCCAGTCAAGATCGTTAAACTGGAAGGCGCTTCCCGCATTACAGGATGATATGCATTATACAATTGATGAAATTAAATAAAACAGATCGATCCAGCGCCAGTGCTTCTTTGGCAGCAATAGCCGGGGTTAAACATCCCTATTGAGTGTGCCATGGGGCTTGTGCCAGATCTGGTTGCCATGAAACGGACTATCCGAACCAAATAAATGTTATGATCCAAATAGTTCCCATGATCATTAATGCCTGATAATAACTCCAGAAAGCGCCCAGGTCAGTTTCCTTTTCATAATGCGCGAGACTGACAAACACCCCAACTATGGGGATCCAATATATTAGTTTATTAGTCATAAACCAATCATTTCTAAAGACAAAGGTACATCAATTCCTTGTTAACGATCCAAAGCTCACCGGGTCATTGTTTTTACTAAAGTAAGTGCACCCAGTGGTTCGAATTCAATTTTACCGAACCAGCAACACCTTGAAACATAGGAGCCTTCAAGTTTAACCTGAAGGCTCGTGTAAATGTTGTTTTATTTTGCTGCAACAAAACTCCGCAACACAACATGTTGCTATTATTAGTTAGCGTTTTCAAACGTAATTTTAATCGCATTCAATAAGTGTTGCTGGCCATCATCCTGCCGCAGTTCCCAAATCAGCAATCCATTTAATCTTTTACCAATGGCATAATTTGTTTTAAATACCACGGAACGTTCATCATCAAAAGTCGCAAACTTTTTTTGTGTGGGATTAAAACAATAAGGCACTTTCGCGGTATCATCCCAATAACAAGTAAAGCCATTTCTTCCGGCAAATCGACGTTGATAATTTTTGTACACATCAAAACCATCAAATGCAGCCGGCCGGTATAGACCATGATTATTGGTATCGGCTACCATATAGGTGCGCGCATAAAATGCTGCTCCGATAACCACCTTATTTCGGGGAATGTGAAGGGAGTCCAAAAAACGGATGGTGTTATCTATTGAGATAGATTGAAACGGTGTTGAATACAAAGCCGTGTGATGGCCGGTAAAAGTACTCTTTCTGTTCACCATATCATAGGACATTAAATGTACCCGGTCAACCAAGAGCATTACCCGTTTCCACTCTATGGAATTGTATAGATATTCCGGGAATACGCCGGCTGCAAAGCTGAGCTCATAGCGTTTGCCCAGCGCACCACGCACGGTTTTTATCAATTCAGTAAAAGTTTGTTTATCAGCAGGGCTATATGCATGTCCGGCCGGTCCTTCATCAATGGCCGGATACTCCCAATCAATATCAATACCATCCAGGTGATATTGCTGTAATATAGCCAACACCGATTGGGCAAAGGCTGTTCTGTTCGCAGGAATAGCAAAGATATTGGAACAGGTTCTGCAACCACCCCAACCACCAAAGGCCAGCGCCACTTTTAATTGAGGATTCTTTTTTTTTAACGAAACGAGTTTTTTCAAAATACTACCGGCTGCAGCACTTACATGCAGCCGGTTATTTTTTAGTAAAGCAAAACTGTAAATAATATGTGTGAGCGATTGTATATTGTAGCGATCAATATCAGTTTCATTGCCGCTGTAATAAGCAATAAGTGAAAAGCGCTGGCGGGTAGTATCCGCCGCTACACTGGGTAAGAAATATCCGATGCCAATAAGCATCAATAATAAAAAGCGCATACTTATCCTCATCTAAATTTCCATGCCAGCTAATTGCCAAATTCTAAGGTGGGCGTCATAAAGAGCTCAATCCTTCTGTTCCATTAGTTGTTTAAAAGTATCCAGGTATCCATTGCCCCAGTTGTCCATGGCCGATACTACGGGAACCAATGATTCCCCAAATTCAGTTAAATAGTATTCTACTTTTGGGGGCAGCTCGGGATATATGACCCGTTTAAGGATGCCATGAAATTCCAACTCACGGATCTGCAGATTAAGCACCCGGGGGCTGGCAGTGGGTACTGCCCGTTGAAGGTCGCTGGGCCTGCGAATGCCCTGGCTGATCAGAAACACCAGGTACGATTTCCATTTGCCACCAATGATCTCCATCATTACCGAAAAACCACAGCTAAAATCTTTGGGGATCTTCTTCTCATACATAATCTGACTGATTTAATGATACAAAAATAAACATAGGGATAATTTCTTCACCCAGGGAAAAAATTATCCCTATAGGAAGATAATTTCCCGTATTGTTTCCCTTGCCGGATATCCTTCATTTTGCAGGTATTCAATACTAAAAAATGAGTGAAATGACAACAATTAACAAAGCAGTGGGGAATGTATCAGTTATCGGCCTGGGCGCTATGGGTGGTGTGCTTGCACAGCACTTGCTCAGTAACAGGTATGAGGTAACCGTTTGGAACAGGACAAAGGAAAAGGCGCAACCATTTATTAAACAAGGCGCCATATATACCGCTGATGTTTCAGCAGCCATCGGGGCAAGTGACATTATTATCATTTGCGTTACCAATTATGGTATAACAAAAGATATACTGGAGGGGCTGGACCTCAAAGGCAAAGTGCTGGTGCAATTGAGCACGGGAACACCACAGGACGCCCGGGATGCCGAAGCATGGGCCCACGCCAGGGGAGCCAGTTACCTCGATGGCGCTATATTAGCCACGCCTTCGCAGATGGGGCAACCTGATACGCCCATCTTCCTGTCGGGCGCTACCAGCGCGTGGCAGCAAAGCGAACCGGTACTTAAGGCCCTGGCAGGGACCTTGTTGTATATGGGTGAAGCAGCAGGTGCCGCAGCAGCCTGGGACCTGTCGGTACTTTCCAGTATGTTCGGTATGATGACCGGCTTTTTCCAGGGCGCGCTTATTATGGAAAAGGAAGGCCTCCGGGTAGATGATTTGGGCGCCATGATAGCGCAGATATCGCCAGTACTTGGCCAGATGGTGAAAGCTACCAGTG
>DASUVL010000403.1:0-5497 GCA_036379015.1 Niastella sp. | reverse complement strand
CCATCTTTATTGACATCTGTGCAAAGTATGGCATTCACGATTGACAACTGTGCCTGATATGGCAAAGGCTGAACGGTAAAGCTACCGTTGCCATTATTGATAGCCACACAGGATTTGGAATAATTAAATTGTTTTACGCTGCTCTTATCAATCAACTCTTTTGCAAACAGCTCCTGGATCGATTTTTTGGCGTAATCCTTATGCTTCAGGTTTTCCTTTTTTATGGAAGGGATCTCTTCCTGCATTTCATGTTTTAAGAAAACCGGCATATCCCGTTTATCAACTGTGCGGGTCAGGATCTTATCTTCAGAACCATTGCTGTTAAAATCGTTGATCCACAACTTCACCGGGTTTTCTTTATCGGGATGCAGGTAGAAATTATCGCCCACATTGCCCAGCACCAGGTCGGTTTTACCATCCTTGTTCACATCTGCCGCAACAACTGTTTGCCACCACCCGTACAATTCCCCGAGGTTGCTTTTTATTTCAGTAAACCGATCGCCGGTGTTTGAAAATATCCGCGGCGCCATCCATTCGCCGGCAATGATCAGTTCTTTATTGGTATCGCCGGCCACATCGGCCCATACCGCACCGGTTACCATGCCAATACTCGCAATATCTGGATTCTTTGTTTTAGCTATATCAGTAAACTGTCCATTACCGTTATTGATGTATACAAAGCTTACAGGCGAAACGCCATAATTCCGTGGTGTGCTTCGGCTACCTACAAACAGATCAAGGTCACCATCGTGATCGAAATCGTAGGCTGTCGCCACCCCGGTATTCATGCCATTACTTTGAAATGCCTTTGCATCCAACGTAAAATGTCCTTTACCATCATTTTTAAATAACCGGCTTTGCATTTCCCGGCTATAAGGCGGATTGTTATTCCCACCCGGTCCTACAAAAAGATCGGCATCCCCGTCTTTATCACAATCAAAAAACAACACAGCTGCATCTTCAAAGTCTTTGAACTGCAGAAATACCGGTTCGTTCTTTTTTACAAACCCACCTTTGCTTTGTTGCAGGTACAATTGCCCGGGATGGCCTTTTGTTCCTCCAATATAAATATCTGGTAGCTCATCGCCATTGACATCAGCGGTAGCGACTTTAGGTCCTTCGCGGGAAAGTATTTCAGGAATATTTCTCTCGTAATAAAAATCTACATAATCATCTTCCGAATGCTTTTCGAATGCATTGGTCACTGCCGTAAATAGTAATGAATTATTTTGAACGGGGTCCTGCAGCAAATGTTGCGCACCGGCTGGCTGTGAAAGCACCAACGTTGTATCTATACCCGGACGATCAATCACCGTCCTGGTGCGATCGGGCCATATAACGATCATTGAGTCTATTGCAGCTGTTTTGCCCAACCCGATCACCTGTTTATAATCCACAGATGATTGAAAGCCCCGGCTTGGCACCACTTCGCGGGTAATGACCGACCCGCCTGCATACACCGTTAATTTGCTGCCAATAGCAAAAGTATTATGGCTGCTTCCTTTTAATTGCACACTGATGTAATGATTGGCATTCTGTTCGCGCGAGCGGTTCTTGTATATAAATGCCGGCTGGTTAATGTTATTGATGATCAGATCCAGGTCGCCATCATTATCCAGGTCGCCATAAGCAGCCCCGTTCGAAAAAGAAGGTTGTGTAAATCCCCAGTCCTTGCCCGCATCGGTAAACTGCAAATTGCCCAGGTTTTTATACGCTTTATTAACCACAGGGGTTTTGGGAATATGCTCCAGCACTTCATGTACCTTTTCTTTTTTACCAGTTAATACCATCTTCTGTATCACATCATTGGCAAAAAAGTTCATAAAGTCAAGATCGGTAACATCTCGGTTCACCCCATTGCAAACGTAAATATCATTCAGGCCATCGTTATCGGCATCAAATAACAACGCGCCCCAGCTCCAGTCGGTGGCAGACACGCCGCTATAGTTAGCCACATCTGAAAAAGTACCATTACCGTTATTTAATTGCAAACAGTTTTTCATGTACTGGTGGTAAAACCCTATTTGCAACTTGTTTCGATATTGATCGATGTTGTCAAAAGCGCCTAATGTTTTTAACCGGTAATCATTATCGGGCAACATATCGGTAGTAAATATATCAACCAGCCCATCGTTATTAATATCGCCCATATCAGCACCCATCGACGAAAAGCTGTTCTGCTTCATGCACTTTTCCATTTCATCTTTAAAAGTGCCATCCTTTTGGTTGATGTATAAATAATCGCGCTCGTACGAATCATTGGCTACATAAATATCAGGATAGCCATCGTTATTTACATCGCCCACGGATACCCCTAAACCAAAGCTCATTAATGTACCGTGAATACCAGCCTGTTTATTTACTTCGGTAAAACGGCCATTATCATTCCGGTATAAATGATCGCCGCCGTCCTTTACAAATTCAGCCACCGGCCATTCGTTGGCCGGCAGGTTGCGCCGGTTGGTATACCCAAGTGTGTTTACCGGCATGGGACTGTTATCGATCATAAAACAATCCAGGTCGCCATCGAGGTCGTAATCGAAAAAAGAAACCTGTGTGGTATACGCTGAAACAGCCAGCCCATACTGCGCTGCTGATTCGGTAAAACTAAGGTTGTGATCATTGATGTATAACTTATTACGCCGGTTGCCATTCTTCATATGACCTGAGTTGCATACATACATATCGAGCCACCCGTCGTTATTAACATCTGCCAGCACGGCACCGGTACTCCACATGCTATCCTGCTTCATACCGCTTTTTGCTGTAATATCTTCAAATTTGAAGCTGCCTTTATTCAGGTACAATTTATTTTCATCCATGTTCGAGGTGAGCAATACATCGGCAAGACCATCATTATTTATATCGCCAATAGCCACTCCACCGCCATTATAAAAATTGCGGAACAGGAAACTGTTATCGTATTCCTGGTCAATCACCTGGTTATTGAAATGGATACCGGTGTTTTCAACCAGTTCAAACAGGGTTGATTCAGCATCTTTTTTGTTTTTACATGAAGAACAAAAAAGCAACCCGATGAGCAAACTGCCAAGCAATCTTTTTAAATACATCCAAATAGTAATATTATTGAATATAATGCATGCGTGCTTTACCTAAAGAAAGAGCAAAGGTCATTATTGAATAATGACCTTTGCGTAGTACAATAAATTTATGCAATTAAAATTATTCTGCGTAGCCTGGATTTTGTTTCAAATTGGGGTTAGCCAGTAATTCGTCGGGCGCAATAGGGAATAACAAGTTCCTTACCGGATCGGGATCAGCCTCTTTTAAAGCCCATTGTTTCAGGAATACGCCAAACCGTATCAGGTCCTGCCGCCGCCAGCTTTCCCAATATAACTCCCTGCCTCTTTCGGCAAGTAATGTAGTGGGATCGTACACGTTAGCGGGGTTCACCAATGTGATAGCCGCTATCGGGGTAGCGCCCCTAGCCACCCTTAACTCGTTTATCAACAGCAACGCACCCGCCACGTCGGGGGCAGATTGCCGTAACTTTGCCTCCGCTATCATCAATACCGCATCGGCGTAGCGGAATATCTGTAACTGGTTTTTTTGATTACCGCTACTATAGGCAGAATAGTCGGGCGGATATTTTATTACCCTGATACCAGCCACTTCCAGGCGGCTCCTTTCAATTTCAACCAGCTTTACATCGGGAGTAAATGACAAATTATTTCCCTGCCGGTCTTTTATGACCTGATTGTCCTGGTTTACCTGTTGACCAACAACCAGTCCGGGTTTTAACCCTGACTCGTTTGTTACACCTGGATATGATACACCGCCTAATCTTTTATCTGTTGCACCAAACGTATTATAAAAATCAGCAACAGTAGAAAAACCATTCCAGCCGGCGCTGCCGAAACTGTTGTTTTTGTTCCAGGAGTTATAATGCAGGGTCATCATCCAGCGGGAATTAATTCCTCCGCTATTGATTCCATTATTTGTTGCGGCACCCGCATTTGGCCAGGCAAGGATCATTTCGTTTTGATGCGATGCATTGGTTGGACCGAAATTATCGAAGTAATTGGGGGTAAAGGAATAGTTACCGGTACCCCTAATAGCATTGCCTAATGTTACCACCTGCAGCATATCGGCATTATCAAACGTGGGGGCCTGTTTGTTCAAAAAAGCGCCTTTATTCAACAACACTTTCATCAGTAAAAAACGGGCGGCATCGCGGCTTGCCCGGTAAGGCCGGGTGGAATCAGGCAATTGTGGAATAATGGCAGTTAAGGTATTTACCAATGTATCAACGGCCTGTTGTGGCGTCATGACCGGTGAGGGATCGAGGCTGTTATAGTCAGCCACATTCCTATAAGGCACCTGGCCATAGAGATCGAGGAAATAAAACTGGGCGAGAGAACGTAAAAACAATGCTTCTGCACGTTGGGTGGCATTGGGGTTAAATGCCAGTACGGTAATGGCTGCACTCTCCAGCGCCCCCAATCCATTGTACACATTTTTAAACTGCACATGTATTATATTCCATGTATGCGCATGTAAAACCCGCCAAACGCCATTATCATCCCAGTCGCCCCCACGTGTTGGCACAAGCGCTTCATCGGTAGTTGTCTCCTGCAAGGAGAACATCAGATCCTGTGCATGCATCAAACCGTTCATGCTGTTGTAGGCGGAATTCAACAGCGCGGCTGGCCCTGTCGCTGACGATCCGGTACTAAGACTATCCTGTAGCTCCTGGTCAAGTTTTGTGCAACCCATCACAGTCACCAGCCCCAATATTGAAATATATTTTAGTTTCATATTGCTTAGTTTTGTAACAGTTATAATTGAAAACTTACCCCTAATAAATAGGTCCTTTGTGTGGGATAGCCTATATAATCAACCCCCAGTGACGGTACGCCATTCAATGCTTTTTCAACATTCACTTCCGGATCAAATCCTTTGTATTTTGATATAACAAAGACATTATTCACGGAAGCAGATACACTCAGGTTTTTTATAGTGTTACCTACATTGCCAAATGTATACCGTAAGGAGGCGTTGTGTAGTTTCACATAACTGCCTTTTTCGAGGAAGCGGGTAGAGGTTGCGATGTTATTCGCAATATTTTCCGTGGAGTTCACCAATCCGGAAGCTATATTTCGGCCACCAACAATATTTGATATGTTCAATACGCTCATAGCCGTATTGTTGTATAGTTTGTTCCCAAACTGGCCGTGCGCCCCCAGGTTTAAATTCCATTTTTTATAGCCTATATCGGTATTAAAGCCCATGTATGCTTTGGGATTAGGATCTCCAGAATATTCGGGGATTCCGCCATTAGCATAAGTACCTATACCATCTTTATCAAAACCCGTAAACTGTGGCAGGTAAAAAACATTTAGAGGCTGTCCGTTGGAAATAGCTTCTGAAAATGCACCACTGGTTCCCTGACCATGCAAAGCCCCTGTTAAGATAAATGGAACAGTCCCTGCTTGTGGATACACAAATTTGTTCTTCAAAAATGTTACATTTCCAT
>DASUVL010000402.1:0-3078 GCA_036379015.1 Niastella sp. | reverse complement strand
TGGCGATCTCGCCCCGTTTAATTTCCAGGTCAACTCCTTTTAAAACCCATAACTGACCATAATATTTTTGAATATTAGTCGCTGTTAACATGTAGTGTGAATTACTTATATAGCCGTCAAGATACTACAAACCATTGGCTTCCCGTTCATAGTACCCGTTTGGGGAAAGTTTTTAAGGAAACCTTCCAATATCTTTCAAAGATAGATTTGGTTTTTTCATTAGGAGGGTTACTTTTGCGAAAAATTGAGGGGCAAAATTGGGGACAGAACCCGTGTTTTATTCCGACCCTTAATTCAGTAACTGTTAGTGGATTTAAAACTTTAAACAGGCTAAACACATGTTTTGGACATTAGAACTTGCATCCTATCTCGAAGATGCACCGTGGCCTGCCACAAAAGATGAGTTGATTGACTACGCCATCCGTAGCGGTGCACCCATTGAAGTGGTAGAAAATCTTCAAGAACTGGAAGATGAAGGAGAAATTTATGAGGGTATAGAAGACATCTGGCCGGACTATCCCAGTCAGGACGACTTCTTCTTTAATGAAGATGAGTATTAAAGCCCATGGCTAAAAAATAGTGCAAACCGGTCGCTGTTAAAGCGGGCGGTTTTTTTTCTTGGAAGTCGGAAGTCCGAAGCCGGAAGGCAGAATAGACCGTAGATTCAATACTCCGATAATAGTTTCGACTTAACTATAAAAAAGAATAAGGGTGAGCCAATCAAATGAACGGCTCACCCTTCAATATTTTCTTATATCAGATTTCCGACATCTGACTTTAGACCTCTTTTACTTCTCCATTTGCTCAATAACGGCTTCGGTAACCCCGGTAAAGGAGAATCCGCCATCGTGAAACAGGTTTTGCATAGTTACCATTTTAGTCAAATCGCTGAATAAGGTAACGCAATAATCAGCACACTGATCGGCTGAAGCATTACCCAGCGGACTCATTTTTTCGGCATATGACACAAAACCATCAAAACCTTTTACGCCGCTACCAGCTGTCGTTTTGGTAGGTGATTGAGATACGGTGTTTATCCGCACTTTCTTTTTAACCCCGTAATGATAACCAAAGTTGCGGGCGACGCCTTCCAGCAATGTTTTCGCATCTGCCATTTCGTTATAATCGGGGAATACACGTTGTGCCGCAATGTAAGATAAGGCTACCACGCTGCCCCAATCGCTAATGGCATCCATGTCCCAGGCTGTACGCAACACCCGGTGCAACGACATAGCCGATATATCCAGGGTCTTTTGGTTAAACCCATAATCGATCTCTGTATAATGCTTGTTCTTGCGCACGTTCAAGCTCATACCAATGGAATGCAGGATGAAATCTACCTTGCCGCCAAAATGCTTCATGGCTTCTTCAAATAATTTCTTCAGATCATCCATGTTGGTTACATCGGCTCCTACCACCGGTGCATTCACTGCTTCGGCCAGTTGGTTGATAGTTCCCATACGCAAAGCAACCGGTGCATTGGTTAAAACCAGTTGCGCCCCTTCTTCATGACAACGCAAAGCCGTTCTCCAGGCAATTGATTTTTCATCCAAAGCACCAAATATGATCCCTTTCTTTCCTTTAAGCAGGTTATATGCCATACAATTTATTTTTAATTAGAATCGCGCAAAAATAGCATCATTTTCCATTTCCTGTGCATTTGCTGTATTTCATTAGCATCCGCCTCGGCAAAAGCTTCGGCGCACAAGCATTATCACATTAATTCATCACCATCTCCCGCGCGTTTTCAAGGGCAGCGGCAGTTGGCCTTTCGCCACTGAGCATTTTGGCAATGGCTGTTATGCGCTCATCCTGCGACAGCAGTTTAATATTTGTTTTAATAGAATTGCCTTTAATGTCTTTGAAAACGAAGTAATGGGCATCTGCCTTTCCGGCAATTTGCGGCTGATGGGTAATGCTAAACACCTGTCGTTTGCGGGCCAGATCCTTCATGATAATGCCCACCTGTTTGGCTGCTTCGCCTGAAATACCGGTATCTATTTCATCAAAGATGAGGGTTGGCAGGTCGAGCGATTGGGCTACCAGCGATTTAATACACAACATTAACCGGCTTAGCTCACCGCCCGATGCCACTTTACGAATGGGTTCAAACCGGTTACTTTTATTAGCATCAAATAAAAATTCTATATCATCCTGCCCGGTTAGCTGCAGATTCGCCAGCGGCTCTACAGCCACCTGCAAACGGGCGTTGGGCATACCTACCTGGGCTAACAGCTTGTTCACTTTATCCTGCAGCGGCTTCACTTGTTTAACCCGGTTAGCCGTTAGCTTCGTGGCCAGGTCCGTAGCCTTTTGCAATAATTGCTGTACTGTTTTTTCCTTTGCCTGAATGGCTTCATCTATATTCAATACAGCCTGTAATTTTTGTTCAAGATCATCTCTTATTGCCAACAATTCCTGCGTGGTATGCACCCCATGTTTCTTCAGCAGTTTGTAGCCGGTGGAAATGCGGTCGTTCAACTGCTCTATCTTTTGCGGATCGTATTGCACCTGGTCATTTATGCGCTCTACTTCATCAGCGATATCCTGTATTTCAATTTGCGCCGACAACATCCGCTGCAACAACACAGGCAACGCCGGATGATGATCGCCAAATGCACTTAACTGATTACACAATGCTTTCAGCTGTTGCACCATGGGCGATTCGCCCTCACTTAATTCAAAGGATACTTTACTCAATGCTGTCTTTATGCCTTCTGCATTGCTGAGCAACTTCAAGGTAGCATCCGCCTCTTCCAGCTCATTGTCTTTCAGGGATGCATCGTATAGCTCATCGAATAAGAACTTATTGTAATCGTATTCTTTGGTGAATTGATCTTTCTGCTGTTGCAAAGCAACCAGTGCATGTTGGGCCTGCTGCCATTGGGTATACGCTCCCTGGTATTGTTGCAATACATCTGCCTGACCTGCCAGGGCATCAAGCACCTGCCGTTGAAAATCGCTCTCACCCAGTTCCAGCGTATCGAACTGGCGATGCAGGTCAACCAGCATGGAACTTAACTGGCGGAGTTGTTCCAGGTTAACGGGCGTATCGTTTACAAATGCCCTCGATTTGCC
>DASUVL010000401.1:0-6502 GCA_036379015.1 Niastella sp. | reverse complement strand
CTCGCTACCTGATCCGCCACGGGCGCCAAGAATTACATCTTCAGGATTGGGCGGTAAAATCACTTTGTTCTTGGTTGTTTGCAGTAACATATTATATGCATCTGCATCGCCCACCAAAACACCGCCTAATAAATATTTTCCGTCGGGTGAAATATTAATGCGTTTGTACACCCCTTTCATGCGATCTTCCAATACAATGCTGCGTCCTTCAGAAGCCGCTACAAAAGGATCACCGAAACTGGCTACATCAACACCGATCAGTTTCAGTTTGGTGCTCATATCAAAACCGGTAAACGACTTGTCGCCGCCGGTTAAGTTGCTGGCAACTACATCGGCCATTTCATAACCGGGCGCTACCAGGCCATAGATCATACCACTATGTAAGGCACATTCGCCAATGGCAAAGATGAAAGGGTCGTCTGTTCCTAACCTATCATTAACTACAATACCACCGCGGTGCCCTGTTTCCAGGCCAGCCAGTTTTGCCAACTCATCGCGCGGTTTGATACCGGCTGAGATCACCAGCATATCTACATCAAGCTTGGTATCGTCTGAGAACTGCATACCGGTTATAAACTGATCGCCTAAAATTTCAGATGTGTTCTTACTGGTATGAATGGAAAGCCCAAGGGATTCGAGCTTTGCCTTTAATATATTGGAACCAGCCTCGTCAATCTGCCGTGGCATGAGGCGGGGAGCAAATTCAATAACGTGGGTATTCGTAACACCCAGATCTATCATGGCTTTAGCCGCTTCCAAACCCAGCAGACCGCCACCAATCACAGCACCGGTCTTTGCTTTTTTAGCGTGCGCCGTCATCATTTCGAGATCCTCGATGGTGCGGTAAATAAAAACGCCTTCTTTTTCAACCCCGGGAATGGGGGGTACAAAAGCCGCGGAGCCAGTAGCCAAAATCAGATAATCGTATGATTCATTTATACCGTGGTGAGAACGAACGGTTTTATTGTCGCGATCTATATAAGATATCGGGTCTCCCAGGTACAGCCTGATATTCTTTTCAGCATACCAATCAAGGCCAGCCATGGTAAGATCCTCCGCCGTTTTTCCGGCAAAATATTCGCTCAAATGCACGCGATCATAAGCCGGACGGGTTTCTTCCCCAAAAACAACGATGTCAAATTGCCCCGCTTGAGCTTTGGAAGTTAGTTTTTCACAAAACTTGTAACCAACCATTCCATTGCCAATAACTACTATTTTCATAATCTGCGTTTTTTGATCAATATTAATTTTCCGCAGCAATCGTTAAACATTAAATAAAATCACATGTAATATCAAAATGGCAATTCACTGAAAAATTTACTGCTGTTTTGTGATCTGTGTAATAAAAATACAGTCTTTTTGTTATTATTTTTACAGTAATATCTAATATGACTAATATATTTATTTTAATTATGTATAAATCTTTATGTTTTTGAGCCAATTTTGTAGACGACTTTTGTAAGACTTAATCTCTTTTTGAGCTATTCCGATTTTGCTAATTGGATTTGCGGAAAGAATTAATATTAAATAATTTCATATATAATTTTACCTGTGAAAAAAAACAAACAAGGTTGTGACTTGAAGAGCTGCTTTCTTTGCAGGCTATGCTCGAAGGATTGGCTTCCGGCCATTGATATTTACCGACAAAGCTTTCATGTTAATAAAGGTGAAATGCTTTTTACCGAGGGTAGTCAGGTAACCGGGATCTACTTTATATATAAAGGAACGTTTAAAGTGCATAAAAAATGGACCGATGATAAGGAGCTGATTGTGCGGCTGGCTAAGAACGGAGCTATTCTGGGTCATCGTGGTTTAGGTAATGATATTTATTACCCGGTATCGGCCACTGCGCTCGAGCCGTCGGAAGTTTGTTTTATTGATCTCGGCTTTTTTCAATCGACCCTGAAAGTGAACTACCAGTTCCTGTACGAACTGATGATGTTCTTTGCCGGTGAATTGAAGGAGTCAGAAAAAAGAATGCGTAACCTGGCTCATATGCCTGTAAAGGGAAGGATTGCTCAGGCATTATTATCTATGCACGCAAAATTTGGAACGAACCAGGATGGGTTTTTAGATATTAACCTGAGCCGTCAGGATCTGGCATCCTACACCGGCACTACTTATGAAACGGTTTTTCGGATTATGAATGAACTGGTGCTGGAAGGGTCCATTTCTTTATCTGGCAAAAATATTTGCGTATTAGATACATCGAAGTTAACTGAACATGCGGGTGAATGATTGTAACCTTATTTGTTATGTTAGCAAGATGCTATCTGTTTTCATTTAAAATATTTATTAGTGACAACTTCACCTATTCAACCCGAACTGATTGTAGCAGGGGCTGGTCCGGGCGACCCTGAATTGATCACATTAAAGGCGTACCGGCTTTTACAGGAAGTTCCGGTTGTATTATACGATAACCTGGTTAATAAAACTTTACTAGAATATACCAAGCCCGATTGCGAAAACATTTATGTGGGTAAACTACCCTACGGTGATTATACGCCGCAAGATCAAATACATGAACTGATCCGTGAAAAAGCATTTGAAAAAGGGAAAGTGTTGCGGTTAAAGGGCGGCGACCCGTTTATTTTTGGTAGAGGGTTCGAAGAGATTTTATTCGCCCGCCAACATGGTATCAAAACCACATTCATTCCTGGCATTACCAGTATGCAGGCAAGTGGCTTCTATGATATTCCATTAACATTTCGAAATATCAGTGAAAGTATATGGGTAGTTACCGGCACAAAAAAAGACGGTTCTTTATCTGCTGATCTGCAATTAGCTATACAAAGCAAAGCAACCGTAGTTATTTATATGGGTATGAAAAAGCTACCTGAAATTGCCAATACATATATTGAAAAAGGGTATGGTGAAATGCCAGCTGCCATTATTCATTATGCTTCGTTACCTTATCATAAACTGGTAAAAGGAATGATCAAAGACTTACCACAACTGGCCGCTGCAAAACAAATAACACACCCGGCATTGATCATAATTGGCCCCGTTACCAATACAGATTTTTTGATTGGCACCGAATGACCACCAAAAAAACTGTTAATATATACTAACGAAGATCATAAAACGTTATATATTACAATAAATTCTTGCTACAAATCGTACTTTACTACAGGAATCCTATCATCAATGCATGCACTAAGTGATTCTATGTACCACCACATACGGGTTGAAATGTAAATAAATAACTTTCGCTTTTTTTTTATTGTCATCAATTCATGTTTGCGTGTTTATAACCAAGTGTTGCTTAAAAATAAGCAGCAGTAAATTTTTAACGATTACTGCGCCTTTAATTTTCTTGAAGTAAACACCAAGGCTCTGGTTAGGCACTAAGAGCTCCCGGATTAAACCGGGAGCTTAAATTTGTCTTTATGGAAATAGTATGCGCTATACCAGGTTTTACAGGCCTGCAGGATGGGTTAATCGCTGCTACCGGCCTTAATACAAAGAAGGAAGTTGTTTATACAAAACATTTTCAACATCCTTCTTTTACCCTATCCTTACGCCCTTTTTGCATACCACGCGATATGCCGGCTATTTACAGCTGGGCATGGAAACTAAGTCGTGCAGCAAATTCAGTGGCAGCCAGTTATTTATATGCCGGCAGTTCTGATTTTGCCCGCTCTTTTATGGTATTGGTCAAAAACCGGATGGCCATTTGCCAGGTTGATATTTGTGCGGCAGATAAAGACGAATTGTTTGATGCGTATCCAACTTCCGCTGGCGACTACATCATTCGGGTATTAATGAATACGAATAAGAAAGAAGTGCGTCCACTTCACCTCAAAGCCCTTCAAACCTGTATGGAATATTTCTTTATGTTCCCTGAAATCAGGCAGATCATTGCTGAACCCGAAGCTGATAACAAAGTGCTTACTGAAATTTTGTTGAAAGCCGGATTTCAGTTTGAAGAACAGGTTTACAACCAATACGCCGTATGTAACTTATTTGTATGCACACGGCAAAGCTTTATATCAGATTAGAAACAGAAAGCTGATCGGAAAATTTAAAGAGGCTACCACATTTCTCTTTTAATTTTTTCACGTATTTCTGGCATTACCATTAACCTTGTCCTAAATACTAAGTGCGTAAAAAAGCAAAAGGACTGGCTATCACCTTTTTCTTTTGTTTTACATGTTCTTAGCCGTTACTATTAACCTTGTCCTTGGCAGCTAAGAGCTAAAGCGAGTAAAAGAGATTAATGAGCGCTTTCCATAAACCTCTTTTGACTTTTTGCTCCTTGATGCTCTTAGCTTTATCAACCTTGTCCTTGGCCCGCTGAACGCTTGCAACATCTAATAGAACGTAATGAACAGTCTGTATCGATCACTTCTATTCTTTGCTTACAGCAATCAGCGCGCGTGCAACCCCAGGCTAAGAAGCTTACAGGAAGTTGTTAAAGAGAAATTCCGGAAAAGCCTCTTTACAATCCTTTAATGTATCTCTTGGCACTATTGCTCCTCTGAAGCTTGCCTTATCCTTTCTATACCTTATCCCCCATGGAAGTACCATGGGTTTGAAGCAGAATTCATATGAATTATTAAACCTATAAAGGAGGGAATCGGTTAATGATTTCCTCCTTTATTATATATCGGCATCTGCTATTACAACTGCCATTTTCGGTCTCCCGGCTTGTTATATCTAAATGATTTGCTACGCTGTAGATTAATCTCTACACACCCCTGATTCATTACAGGCATGAAATTTTAGCAAATATGTAAAAGCATATGACGCTGAAAGCTTTTTACCGGAAGTATTCTTTGTGGGCGGCTATATTAAATACGGTAAGTATTATTGTTTACTTATTCTTTCGCCATTATTCGAATACCTGGTTATTGTATATCGGCAACATCCTTTTTAGCGCCGTAGTATTGACCGGGGTATTCAGAGGCAATCACCGCGTGCATGATAGCGCCAGTGTACGATCGTTGTTCATGATGGGGCTTAAGATCACTATTTATGGAATATTAATCGCTATAACGCTTTGCGCGTTGGTTTTGATCATTCATTCAATGTTCACAGGGTTAAACGATCAGACCGGCAATCCGCCCCAGAGCGGCCGAGGCGATGTTCTATTCACTATTCTCTCTAACACAATAGCAATTAATGGCGTATTAGGAGCTCTTGCAGCATTGATTGGTGCAACCGTCGTAAAGAAAAATCAGAAAACCGAACAAGGCAAAACATTGTATTAATGCAACACGGACAAAAGAAAAGAAAAATTCGCCCGGCCCATACAATTAAAAAAAAGCAGGGAAAAGAAAAGCAGATGCAACCCCAACCGGTGTTTGAAAAGGAACGGGAGGCATTGCGGCTGCGTAATAAAATCGCTGTAATAACCGGTGGTGATAGTGGCATTGGAAAAGCAGTTGCCATAGCTTTCGCCAAAGAAGGCGCTGACATTGTGATCGCATATCATGAGGATAATGAAGATGCCCGTTCAACAGCAGCCCGCATTGAATCGATCGGGCAACAATGTTTACTGATAGCAGGTGATATTAGTAAACCAGCCCATTGTAAAAAGATTATTCAACAAACCGTTAATCGCTTTGGTAAACTGGATATTCTGGTAAATAATGCGGGCATTCAATTTCCCCAGAAGGAACTTTCTGCTATTACTCCCGATCAGCTTAAAAAAACTTTTGAAACAAATATTTTCGCGATGTTCTTCCTGGTACAGGCAGCAGAAGCTTATTTAAAAGAAGGTGCATCCATTATTAATACCACTTCTGTTACCGCCTACCGGGGAAGTTCGCATTTACTGGATTATTCTGCCACCAAAGGCGCCATAGTAAGCTTCACCAGATCACTATCGGCCTATTTTGCCAAACATAAAATCAGGGTGAATGGTGTGGCGCCGGGTCCCGTATGGACGCCCCTGATCCCTGCTACTTTTCCACCTTCACATGTTTCTTCTTTCGGCTCCGATACGCCGTTAGGCCGCGCCGGAGAACCTGTTGAAATAGCCGGCTGTTATCTTTTTCTTGCTTCTGATGAGGCATCGTTTATAACCGGACAGGTACTTCACCCTAATGGAGGTGAAATTGTTAACACTTAAACCAACTTACATGAAAGTATTAGGAATCATCCTGATCGTTATTGGCATCGCCATGATAATCATAAGGGAGGTAAAATTTACTACCGAGAAAGAAGTAGCCGATCTTGGTCCTATTGAGTTAAACAAAAAAGAGCAGAAGAGAGTGGCCTGGCCTACCTACGCCGGTATTGGCGTAGCAGCCTGCGGGGTCGTGATTCTGGTGGCAGCCGCCCGAAAAACAACCTGACCGGCCTTCATTCCCTCAATGGGGATTTTTATGGACAGAGACTGGGGCATACAGCCTTATAGGTCAACTCATTACCTGCGGAATAGGATTTGATGCTATTAAATAACAACAACAATATCTATTATTTATTTAAAATTTATAATCATGACTACAACAACTAAAGTTATTCTGGGCCTGATAGGCGCTGCTGCCGTTGGCGC
>DASUVL010000400.1:0-5127 GCA_036379015.1 Niastella sp. | reverse complement strand
ATCGATGGTGGAGCGCAGATGTACACAAAAGTAATGCATTCCAATCCCGTGCTATTTCCGGCATTTTATCCCGTCGATGACCAACATAGGCATGTGCGGCATATCATGTTTGGTAATTACGGCGACAGGGGAGAGTACCTGAATCCTTATGCGGATATGGTGAAAGGGTATAAAGACCAATCTCGCAGCCAGATGCAGGCTCAGTTCGAACTCAAGCAAGACCTCAATGGGCTGTTGAAAGGCCTTAGCTTCCGCACCATGGCCAATACCAACCGGACTTCCAACTTTGACGTTATGCGGGCCTATGGTCCTTTTTATTACCGGGTAAATAGTTTTGATGAACTAGCCAACAAATACACTATTTCACAGATCAATGATAATGGCACCGAGTACCTTGATTACAGGGAGGGTGGAAAAACATTGAACTCCACTTTCTATTCCGAGTCGATGTTGAACTATACCCGCGATTTTGGGAAACATGATGTGAGCGGCTTGCTGGTGTTCATTGCCAGGGAAAATCTCAATGGTAATGCCGGCGATCTGCAAAGCTCCCTGCCATTTCGAAACCTGGGACTTTCCGGAAGAGCTACCTATGCGTATGATAGCCGGTATTTCGTAGAGTTTAACTTCGGTTACAATGGATCAGAGCGTTTCTATAAAACCAATCGATACGGTTTCTTTCCCTCGGCGGGTGTAGCCTGGGCTGTCTCCAACGAAAAATTTTTTGAGGACCTGAAGGGTACGGTTACTAACCTGAAATTGCGCTATTCATACGGATTGGTAGGGAACGACCGAATAGGAGCGGACAACGACCGGTTTTTCTATTTGTCCAATGTGAATATGAATGACGCCAACAGGGGCGCTACATTTGGCCGCGAATTCAACGAAAGAAGAAACGGTGTTAGTATTTCAAGATACTCCAATGAAAAGATCAGTTGGGAACAGGCTATTAAACAAAACCTGGCAATAGAATTAAATCTATTCAGCAAACTCGGCATTATTGCGGAATACTATACCGAACAAAGAAATGATATCCTGATGGAACGCAGTTCCGTACCCAATACTATGGGGCTTTCTTCACCTATCAAAGCCAATCTCGGAAAAGCCACCGGCAAGGGAATAGATGTTTCAATAGATTACAGAGAAACCTGGAACAGGGACCTCTGGATGAGTATGCGGGGCAATTTTACCTATGCTGCCAGTAAGTATAAAGTGTATGAAGAACCGCAGTACAAAGAACCCTGGCGGAGTAGGATAGGTACATCCCTGAGCCAGACTTTCGGTTTTATTGCAGAAAGGCTCTTTGTTGATGATAAAGAAGCGCTCAATGCGCCGAGACAGGAATTTGGCGCTGAATACGGGGGAGGGGATATCAAATACCTGGATGTGAACGGCGATGGCCGCATTACGTATGCTGATATGGTGCCTATCGGTTTCCCACAAGTGCCGGAGATCATTTTTGGTGCCGGTTTTTCTTTCGGTTACAAACTGTGGGATGTTTCTGCATTCTTCCAGGGTGCAGCCCGGCAATCTTTTTGGATAGATCCCAACAAAACAGCGCCCTTCAAGCTGTCATCAGATGTGGGTGGTAATAACAATACCCAGTTGTTAAAAGCATATGCAGACAGTTATTGGTCCGAGGAGAACCGGAATGTATATGCCATATGGCCAAGGTTAAGCGCGGCATTAAATACCAATAATACCCAAACCAGCACCTGGTTTATGCGCAATGGCGCTTTTATCAGGTTAAAGCAGGTGGAACTTGGTTTTTCATTGCCGCCTTCTGTGTTAAGAAAGCTGCACACCAATCAGTGCCGGTTTTATGTAAATGGCACCAACCTGCTTTTGTTCAGCAAATTTAAATTATGGGATGTGGAAATGGCAGGTAATGGATTAGGATATCCGATACAGCGGGTGTTCAACCTTGGGGTCAACATTGTATTCAATTAATTCTGCACAACTCATGAAACAAAATAGATACTATCTAACCTGTATATTGCTAACCCTGCTGTTTAGTGCAGGTGGCTGTAAAAAGTACCTGGATGTAGTGCCCGACAATATTGCCACGCTGGACAATGCATTTACCATGCGTGTGGAAGCAGAGAAATATCTGTACACCTGCTATTCTTATATGCCCAGGGATGGCAGCCTCGAAGATGATCCGGCTATGCTTGGCGGTGATGAAATGTGGGCGCTTACCAATCCGGGTTTTCCTGAATTTAACCACCAGATGTTTAATATTGCACGTGGCCTGCAGAACATTGTATCGCCTATGGGTGATGGCACCTGGTTCAGTTTGTACAGGGGATTGCGGGATTGTAATATCTTCCTGGAGAATGTAGGGAACGTGCCAGATCTGCTTCCTGCAGAAAGGGACCGCTGGATAGCGGAAGTGATGTTCCTGAAAGCCTATTATCATTTTACGTTGGTAAGAATGTATGGGCCCATTCCATTGATCCGTAAAAACCTGCCGGTGTATGCGGATGTAAATTCAGTAAAAGTGTTCCGTGATCCTGTTGATGACTGCTTTAACTACATCGTTCAGTTGTTGGACTCGGCTAAGAATGGTCTTCCCATGGTTATTAATAACCCGGCAAAGGAACTGGGCCGCATTACCCAACCGATGGCCTATGCGCTGAAAGCGAAAACCCTGGTTACGGCTGCCAGTCCATTGTTCAATGGGAATACTGACCAGGCTTCCTTAAAAAATTCCGATGGTGCGGTGCTTTTTCCGCTAACCTTTCAACCTGAGAAATGGACCCTGGCGGCTACAGCCTGTAAAGAAGCCATCGATATTTGCCATACTGCAGGTATGAAATTGTATACCTATAACCCTGTTTTTCAACAATACAAATTGCGCGATACCACCAAAGTGCAAATGAACATTCGCGGCATGGTTACCGACCCCTGGAACAGTGAGCTCATAATGGGCAATACACAAAGCCTGGCATCACTTATTCAGCGGGTAGCAACTCCGAATGTGGATCACCGCTATCTGGATAACCCACGCATAGTTTCGGAACTGGCGCCCCCGCTTAAAATGGTTGAGCTATTCTATTCTGATAAGGGTGTGCCTATACAGGAAGACAAAACCTGGAATACATCAAATGTCTTGTTAAGGAAGGCCGAAGATGCACACAAGCTCAATATCAGGAACGGGTATACGACAGCCGCGCTGAATTTTGACAGAGAGCCCCGCTTTTATGCCAGTATTGGGTTTGATGGCGGCGTTTGGTATGGACAGGGTAGTTATGATGATGGACAGCCTTCGAGCCTGTACTATGTGTCGGTGCGCAAAGGGCAGCCTAACGGAAAGGTTCAACCAGACAAAGGATCAGTGACCGGCTATTTTGTGAAGAAACTGGTACACTGGCAGAATACTCAGGGAACTTCGGTTGCTGATTATACCATTACGGTTTATCCCTGGCCGGTAATGCGGCTTGGGCAGCTTTACCTGATGTATGCCGAGGCACTTAACGAAGCAAACGGGCCTGTACAGGAAGTGCACGATTACATCAATAAAGTACGGCAACGAGCAGGCCTGCCAACCGTAGTTGCGTCATGGACAAACTATTCTACCAATCCTTCCAAATTCACTACCAAAGATGGCATGCGTGAGATCATACAACGTGAATCGTTGATAGAACTGGCGTTCGAAGGACAACGGTTTTGGGACCTGCGGCGCTGGAAAACAGCCTTGTTTGAATACCGTCGCCCCATTGAAGGATGGGATATTGAACAGTCGGACCCCGTTTATTTTTACCGTAGAAAAGTATTGTTCAGCCAGGTATTCACGCAAAAAGATTATTTCTTCCCAATACGTGAAGATAACCTGGTCGTGAACCGGAATCTGGTGCAAAATATCGGCTGGTAAACAATCCATATAAAACCTAAACAACATGAAACGATATATTCATAGTCTGTTAGCGGTGATGACGCTGATGGTGTATAGTAGTTGCAGACGGGAAGACAGGCTCGATCACCTCGATTCAAATGCGCCTGCGCCCGCGCCCGTGACCAATGCAAAATACACAGGAACGCCCGGCGGCGCCTGGGTTACGTATGAGGCGCCCCGTGATCCCAATCTCGCTTACATAAAAGCAGTTTATGAAATTGCCCCGGGTGTTTTGCGCGAAGCCAAATCGTCTTATTATACAGATACCCTCAAGCTAGAAGGCTATGGTGATACCAGCTTTCACGAAGTGCAGCTATACAGCATCGGGCGCAATGAAAAAACGTCTGATCCGGTTACATTGCAGGTGAAACCGCTTACCCCACCGGTTTATACAGCGTTTGGTTTTTTGCAGCTGGAGCCGGCTTTCGGTGGCGTAAAGATCCGGTTTCAAAATCCTGCTGAAGGTAACCTTGCCATTGTACTGATCTCGGATACTACCGGCAATGGCGTATACACACCCATCACAACATTTTACACGAAAGCACCCAAAGGTGTATTCTCTTTCCGGGGCCTGCCGCCAACTGAAAGGAAGTATGCCATTTATCTACGTGACAGATGGAACAATAAATCGGAGACTTTGGTTAAGACGCTGACCCCGCTGTTCGAGGAAAAGGTGCCAAAGCCATTTAAGGCACTGATACTTCCGACAGATGAAACCATACCGGTGGAATCGCAATATCCCATGGACAGGATGTGGGACGACAAGATCGACCAGGGTATTTTTGCTACCAGGCACAGCTCTTCTACACCGCAATGGTTCACCATAGACCTGCAGCGAAACGTGGTGATCAGCCGTATGAAAATGCACCAACGTGGAGAGAATTATACCTATACCGGTAGTAATGTTAAAAGCTTTGAACTGTGGGGCAGCAACGATCCTGATCAGGATGGCGGGTGGACCAGATGGACACTGATGGGCACTTTCCAGTCATATAAACCATCAGGGTTACCACCAGGCCAGGTAACAGCTGAAGACCGCGATTACGGTCATACCAAAGGAGAGGATTTTGACATGCCTGATATTCCGGCTGCTTACCGCTACCTGCGTTTTAAAACCACAGCCACTTACGGCGGTGGTCCACAGATCACGATAGCAGAATTATCTTTCTGGGGACAACTCAAATAACTTAAAAGTATTATCATGAAAACTGCATTATATGTTCTGGCGGGTA
>DASUVL010000399.1:0-3110 GCA_036379015.1 Niastella sp. | reverse complement strand
AAAAGCCTCCTTCAATCGCTTGTGTTTTCACCACCTTTGTCTTTATCCACGTATCCTGTAATGTTAGGGGATTTCTTATTTCGTCAACAAAGGGCCAATCGATTACTTCGTGTATGGTGATCTTCTTTATGTTATTGGTTCTTATGCTCACCTCATTGATCAGTGTATAGGCATACGTTTCTCCCGTTCCATCAAGTAGTTTGTAGTCGTACCTTATCCTGTTCTTCCAGAAAAGAATGGTGTTGTCTTTTTTGGAATCCATATTCTCCAGCTTCCTGATGATATAGCGTGTATTGTTTATGGAGTCTTTTTTAAACCCGGGATCACAGGCATAACCCATTATTTTTTTCCCATCGGTTTGCTCAATGGTGAATGTCAGCATCCAGTTTTCGTATTCTGCTTTTACAGAAAGCATACTTACCAGGAAGATAGTTGTATGTATTATTTTTTTCATGGGAGTGGTTTGTTGTGTGGGATTGCAAGTTCGGAAATGTTAAAAGGCTGGGATTGATTAACTTGCATGGCATACTAAATGCATTTACGCTATAAAGATCCATCATCATGAAAATTCAATGCTGGTCAATTGGTAAAAACCACGAATCCTATATTAAAGAAGGGGTGGAAGACTTTACCCGGCGGATATCCAAATATTTCCCGGTGGAATGGAACCTTATTCCCACCCCTAAAAACGCCGGTATGCTCAGTGAAATGGACCTGAAAAAGAAGGAAGGCGAAACCATCCTGGAATGGCTCAAAAAAGATGATTACCTGGTGGTGCTCGATGAACGTGGCCGCTCACTTTCCTCGCCCCAACTGGCAGAGCTTATTCAAACCCGGGCAAATGAAAGTGTTAAAACCCTCATTTTCCTCATTGGCGGCATCTATGGCATCGATGATGCAGTGCTAAAAAGGGCCAACATGCAGTGGTCGCTGTCTAAATTGGTCTTCCCGCATCAACTGGTGCGTTTGATTTTGGCCGAACAACTCTACCGCGCCTGCACCATATTGCGGAATGAAAAGTATCATCATAGCTGAAGAAGGCAACAAGGCAACATGTAACTGAACCCTTAGTAAGCAAATGTTACATGCTTACAACAATGTATCAAAGTAATAGATCCGTTCCCTTTTCGCCGCCCCCCCAAAAATGCCCAGTCCGTTCAGGATGTTGCCGGTAGGGGATATCAACTGGTTGGTAGGTACCGAACCAAAATCTGTCTTATACTTTTCATATAACTTCAGGTAATTGTACAGGTCTTCGCTTACACTCTTTAATTGCAGCCGGATGCGGCCCTTTTGCTGCGGATCAACAAAAAAATGTTTGTCAATATAGATCCTCGTCGTGTAGTACTCGCCATTAAATACCGGATCAAGGAAGAAAATGCGTCTGAATGGATTCGTGAGTTTATCAATGCGGGCGTTTTCCGATTGCTCATCTTCGGTATATATATTCAACCGCGTATACTTGTTCATCCCAATAGTATCCATTAAGATCTTTATACCGGGCGTGTTTTTTACCTGCTCATAAAACGCTTTTCCCCCCGGCGTGTCGTAACTGTAACGCTTGCTCTGGTAAAAAAAGAAGTGATTATTCTTTACCAGTTCTTTTACGGCTTCAATAATATAAAACTCCTCATGATCCAACGAATCTTTCCAGGTAATGTTTGCGGCAAGTACTTCCTGGTCGTTGTACTGCGTAGAGGCCGTGTCTATTGCTATCAACCGGGGTAATGTGGGTATATGGGTCTCGGCTTTTACGGTGCCAAGGGTGGGGTGGTTGATCTCGATCTTATACGTGGTATTGGCTTTAAACCGCTTTTTGTTGGTAAATACCGACGTAGGGTTATTGAGGTATTGCAATGAGTAATTGGGTTGCAATACCCAGCTCATGGTGTTTGTTTCTGTAAGCGTAACCGTGGCGTCATTTACTTTTTCAAACCGTATCAGGCTGCCATTTTCTACTTTAATCGTTTTGCCAATTGGGAGCTTCACCGAATCGCCCGCCGTGATCTCTGCCAGTACTACCAGCTTGTCATCTTCGAACTGATCACTGGAGAAGTTCTTTTTGCAGGCGCTGATAAACAGCACCCCTAAAAACAACCAGGCAAGCCGGCGGCTTTTAGGTAAAGAATAATATGATAGTCTGTTTTTTTGCATATTATTTAAAATGCCACTGAATACGAAACATAAGGCGTCACTTTAAAGAACTGGTATTTGGTGGTTACTACCAATGATCGTTTTCCCAGCGTGCCTTCCAGATCGTATACATACTGACTGGGTGAACCATAGATGTTATACACGCCTGCCGTTAACCGTGCTTGTAAATGTTGACCTACTGAATGATAATTGCTGGCCGAAACATCGAGCCGGTGATATGGCAAGGTCCTGTACATTTTGGCCATCGACGAATGATAGATCAACCGGTATTCTTTGGGCGCCAGCGGATCACTGATCTGCTGCGCATCATCAAAATCGGGATATACCTGGTTGGGCAGGCTGTATACATCGCCGGTAGCAAACATCCAGAACGAGGAAAAGCTCCAGTGCTTATTATGCTTGTACGTAGCGGCTGCATTGGCCTCGTGCCGGCGATCATATTTAAAAGGGAATTTAGCCCCATTATTCAATCCGGCGAACCGGCGCCAGTTCCACGATAAGGTATAGCTTGCATGCAAATACCATTTGTCGGTAACGCGTTCTACTTTTGTTTCCAACCCATAACACCAGCCATTGCCCAGTTGCACGCTTTGTCCCCAGTCGGCCGTATTTAAGAACAGGTTTTTGCCTTCTGCATAATTCGTCACATTTTTCATTTGCTTGTAATACACATCGGCTTGTATGAGTAGCTTTTTATTATCGCGATAACTGTAACCCAGGTTGAACATGTCACATTCTTCGGGGTTCAACACACCGGTACTGGGCACCCAGGCATCGCTGTTAATGCCCATATACGGATTGGTGACCAGGTGCATGTATTGGGTCATGTGATTATAGGCAATATCCAGCTGGTTATTTTGATCGAGCTTGTATACGGCATATAAGCGCGGCTGCCAGGAGGTATAATGGAAATCGTTGTGGTGGTAAAACGAAACGTGTACACCCGGCCTGATGAA
>DASUVL010000398.1:0-5099 GCA_036379015.1 Niastella sp. | reverse complement strand
GAGCTTGACAATGATCTCGTTCAGCATATCCATTTGGAAAGCAATATCCTTCTTCCCAGGGCCATCGCTATGGAAAATGAAATGCTTGCAATAAAATAATTACCTTTTATTACTAATTCTTACATTCGGGCATTGTTAGATCAAGGAATATTAGAAAAAAAGTATTTATGCAAGTTGATGCCGCACACATGACGTCGCTTTTTGAAAATGCGACGGAAGGTATTATCCTTACCAACAAAGAGGGTAAAATTGTACTTGTCAATCCTGCTGCAGAATTAATTTCCGGTTATAAAGCAAGCGAACTGATCGGCAGCCCCATTGAAGTGATGATCCCCGAGCGATACAAGCCTAAACATGAAGGTCTTCGGAACGAATTTTACAAGCATCCGCAAAACCGGGTGATGGGCCATGGAAGAGACCTGTATGCCCGTAAGAAAGATGGCTCCGACTTTCCGGTAGAAGTTAGTTTGAGCTATTACAAACGGGATAATGAATTATTCGTAATAGCCTTTATTATAGATATCACTTTTCGCAAGCAGATTGAAGTAAATATGGTGCGCCAGCAAAAAGAGTTGGAAAAAGTGACCAGCGACATCAGAAAATTAAATATGGGACTGGAAGCCAAAGTAGAAGAAAGGACGATTATTCTGAAAGAGGCTTTAATGAAACTGGAACAATCGCAAAAAGAATTAAGTGAAGCGCTGGATAAAGAAAGAGAGTTAAATGAGATCAAAAGCCGGTTTGTTTCCATGGCTTCGCATGAATTTCGTACACCGTTAAGCACCGTGCTTTCCTCTGCTTCGCTCCTCGCTAAATATACTGCTGAAGAAGATCAGCCGAAACGTGATAAACATATTAACCGGATAAAAGAATCAGTAAAACATCTCAACGATATATTAGAAGATTTTCTAAGCCTGGGTAAACTTGATGAAGGAAAAGTACAGGCACATTATGGCGAATTCAACCTGAAGGAATTGATACATGATACTATAGAAGAAATGAAAGGGTTACTGAAAGAGGGTCAGGAGTTTATTTATACCCACACCGGAGACATAACCGCTTATTCCGATAAAAAATTGTTGAAGAACATATTGATCAACCTGATAACCAATGCCATTAAATTTTCAAAAGAAGGATCGCAAATAACACTTCACAGTTCAATACAGGCCACAACTGCTGAAATATCTGTAGCAGATAAAGGTATTGGTATTGCACCTGCTGATCAGGAACATTTGTTTTCCTCTTTTTTCAGGGGCCATAATGCCATCAACATTCAGGGAACCGGCCTTGGCTTACATATTGTAAAAAGGTATCTTGACCTTTTAGGGGGAAATGTACATTTGCAAAGCAAACAGGACGAAGGAACAAAAATAACATTCATCATCCCGGTAAATTCCAATCAGCAATGAAAACAATCCTGGTAATTGACGACAACCCAAACATAAGAGAAAATACAGCCGAAATACTTGAGCTTGCAGGGTATAAAACGATCACTGCAGAAAATGGCAGACAGGGCGTTGATCTGGCTATAAAAGAAAAACCCGCCGTGATCGTTTGTGACATTATGATGCCCGAACTGGACGGCTATGGCGTATTGCACCTGGTACGAAAAAATACAGATACACAGAACATACCTTTTATTTTTTTAACCGCAAAAACCGAAAGGACCGATTTTCGGAAAGGTATGGAAATGGGTGCTGATGATTATATTACCAAGCCATTTGACGACATTGAGCTACTGAATGCCATTGAGATCCGGCTGAAAAAGGTTGACATTCTCGACCAGAAATATGCACCATCGCCACAGGGCGTACATCAGTTTATTAAAGATGTTAAAGACACAGGAATACTGTCGAATCTTGCCGACCAGTTTGACATGGAATTATATCAAAAGAAACGAACGCTCTATCAGGAAGGCAAACGGCCCCGATTTCTTTATTATTTAGTAAAAGGAAAAGTTAAAGGATTTAAGGTACATACAGATGGGAAAGAATATATCACCGACCTGTTCATTGCCGGTGATTTTATTGGTTATTCTGCTTTGATAGAAGACAGGAATTATGATGATTCCGCCGTGGTACTGGAAGACGCAGAGATCATGCAGATACCGAAAGAAGATTTTTTGCAAATGATCTACAACGACATCACCATTGCCGCTAAATTCATTCGAATAGTTACACAAAATGTAAAAGAAAAAGAAGAAAGACTATTAAACCTTGCCTATAGTTCACTCCGGAAAAGGGTGGCAAAAGCATTGGTTGATATTCATGCGAAATTTGGTGAAAATAAACCCATTGAAATATCAAGGGAGGAAATGGCCCAATATGTTGGTACTGCTACCGAATCGCTTATCCGAACACTAAGTGATTTTAAAGCCGAGAAACTCATTGAAATAAAGGAAGGGAAAACCTGTATTGTGAATATTGATAAACTGAAAAATCTCTTGTACTGATCAATAAACAATTTTAATCACCACCAGGTTACTCCCTTCTTTGGTGCTTCCACTGAATTATACCTGGGCGTAAGGCATTTTATATCTTTCGTAAAAAGCCCGTTCCAGGTATTCACGATGATCGGGATTCGCAATTTCGATCAACGCTTTTCCCCGCTGTTTTAAATTTTTACCAAACAAGTCAACGGCGCCATACTCGGTAACTACCCAATGAATATGCCCCCGGGTGGTAACCACACCGGCACCCTGTTTCAAAAAAGGCACGATACGCGACTCCCCCTTTGAAGTAACAGAGGGCAGGGCAATAATAGGTTTACCACCTTCAGATAAAGAGGCGCCCCTGATAAAATCCATTTGACCGCCGATACCGGAGAACTGAAAAGTACCAATACTATCGGCGCAAACCTGCCCGGTAAGGTCTATTTCAATAGCACTGTTAATGGCAGTTACCTTCGGGTTCTGACGAATAATGCTTGTATCGTTCACATAGGCAATATCCATTACCCGGATCTGCGGATTGTCATCTACGAAGTCATACAATTTACGGGTACCGGCCATAAAACCGGTAACAGAACGGCCCACGTTCAATCTTTTTTTAGCGTTGTTGATAATGCCTTTTTCAATCAAAGGAATAACTCCATCTGAAAGCATTTCGGTATGAATGCCAAGATTTTTATGGCCGTTCAGGTTTTGTAATACCTGGTCGGGTATGCTGCCAATACCCATTTGCAGGGTAGCGCCATCTTCAATAAGCGCCGCAACATGTTGTCCTATCTGTTGTACCGCCTCATTGACTTTTGATGAATAATTCACTTCAGGCAGCTCCCCTTCTTCCCATACCATGGCATGCATCCGGTTCACATGCACAAAACCATCGCCATGGGTACGCGGCATGCGCGGGTTCACCTGGGCAATTATAATGCGCGCCGTATCAACGGCGGCCCTGGCAATATCAACCGAAGTGCCCAGGGAACAAAACCCATGCAGGTCGGGTGGTGAAACCTGTATCAATGCTACATCAAGGGGTAATATATTCGTTCTGAACAGTTGTGGTATCTGGCTAAGAAAAACGGGCACATAATCACCGTCCTCACTATTGCATACATTCCGTGTATTGGCAGAAACAAACAGGGAATTAACGAAAAAGTGTCCATGGAATGCCTGCCTGTCAAAATCAATATCCCCCAGGTTGGTAATACTAATCAGTTCAACATCCAACAAGTCTTTGTACCTGTCTTGCAGGGCCTTTACCAGGCACACCGGTGTGGCGGCGCTGCCATGAATGAAAACACGGTCACCAGATGAAATAAGCTGTACGGCCTCACTGGCCCGGATATATTTTCTATTGTTCATAATAATTAAGGATTAAGTTTAAGAGAACGCAATGCCAACAGAAATTTTACATTGATCTGTTCTTCTATTTTTACCATGCCGGCGAAGGAAGTCAACAATATCAACAGCAGCATTTTCATAAAATTTTGTTTATTAGCCGGCGAAGAATAAGCAAAAGCCAGGTGGTTATTCTTTAACCTGGCTTTGCCATCCCGAGGCGCGCGTTTGTACAGAACGATCAACCGTTAAAATCCAACCACAGCTTCAATGACATATCCATTGAATTTGCCGGAACTGCGGTAATCGGCAGCAGGAAAGGAATTGTATTTCTGAATTACATACTCACCTTTCATCAGTACATTTTTGGTAATAAACCAACCACCGGCTGCTGCGAAACGGTCAACTTTTACATCTTCTGTAAAACCAGCCAATTTCCCTGTAACCTGGTTGTATCGAACACCTGCGAACAGATTTTCAGACCATCCGAAACGATATACCAGGTCACCGGCATATTGGTACATGCGTCTGGCATCTGTCTCTGTTTTTGAACGGCCTCTTGCATTTTCATAGGTGCCAAACAATTCCAGACCAAGCACTTTCACAAAACCGTTTATCATATAGGCATCTACTTTTTTGGTAAAGCCGGGGTTGAGGCGGCCAGAAAAGGCAATAGCGGTAGAGGAAGGAAGCGCTGCGCCGGCAGGCGTTTTTTCCATTACGTTCTGGTAATTGCTACCGGTACGGTCGCCACCATATAAAGTAAGGCCACTTGCTGCAGAGCTGCTGTTATGGTAATAGCTACCCGATAACCGTACGCGCACATCATCACAGATATTTTTATCAAAACCGCCTTTCAGGTAAATAGAGGGAGAACGTTTGGTATTATCATCCTGCGCTGTTTTGATAGCTGAATCCACATTTCCTTTGATCATACCATTGGTTACGCCAACCATACCAAACAAGCCATATTTTTGTACATATACTTCACCGCCGATCTCGGTAGCAAAGGCATCCATAATATAGCTTTCCATAAATGGGTTGTACAGTGTTTGACCTCCGTCTGAACGGCGGAAATGCGCATCACCATAGTTGATCTCCATGTGGCCCACTTTAATAGTGGTCACTTTCATAATATCATCCCAGATCTTTCCTTTCAGAGGCAGTTTGTCAAACTGTATATAACCACCTTTTACCCAGGCTTCATTGTGTTTGCGGCTTGAAAGGTAAGTTGTCACATTAAGACGGATACCATCTGCCAATTGCACATCCATGTTCAAATTAGCCTGTGCAGTCATAAAACCTGAAGCAAGCGGAT
>DASUVL010000397.1:0-4101 GCA_036379015.1 Niastella sp. | reverse complement strand
CAAACCTGCTATTAATAATGATATGCAGGCAGCAGTCGTAGCGGTTACGGTTCGGCCTAACCCGGTCAGCACGCAGCTCACCATCAATATGGGGAAAGTAGAAAACAATGCGGTGGTACAGATCTATAACAGCGCTGGCGTATTAATGTATAACCGGCGTATCACCAATACCACCATCGATATACCCGCAGCTTACTGGAAAGCCGGCATCTATTGGGTGAATGTTATCAATGGTGATCAAAGAACGGTGAAGAAGATTGTGAAGTTGTAAAAGGTAAATCAGACCTGTCAGGTGCGCCGCTACATCTTGCAATATCAGCGGGCTGATGCGCACCTGACAGGTCTTCATCTTAATTGAATCAACCATTTCTATAAACCTATAATTCTAACGATTATGCTAAAGAACCATTTTCTACACTTGCTTATCCTTTTTACAGTCGCCCATGATGCAACGGCGCAAACATTTGTCCACCCCGGCCTCTTGCATACTGAAGCAGATTTCACCAGGATGCGCACCAAAGTAAATGCCAGTGCCCAGCCCTGGAAGGGAAGCTGGGACCTGCTGGTGGCGAACAGCCATTCGCAATTGGGTTATGTGGCGCGACCGGTTGATACGGTGCGACGGGGCGGCACCGGTCAAAACTATACGCTCTTATTCAACGACATTGCAGCGGCGTATCAATGTGCGCTACGCTGGAAGATCTCCGGTGACGTGGCGTATGCCAATAAAAGCATCGAGATCATGAATGCCTGGTCTGCCACCCTAAAGGAAGTGACAGGTAATGCAGATCGCTTTCTGGCCGCCGGTATTTATGGCTACGAGTTTGCCAATGCGGCGGAGATCATGCGCACCTACAGCGGTTGGGCTGCGGCCGATTTCACGCGGTTCAAGAATATGATGCTGAATGAATTTTATCCGTTGTGCGAAAACTTTTTGACCAATCACAACGATGCCTGTATTACCAATTACTGGGCAAACTGGGACCTCTGTAATATGGCGGCCATTTTGAGCATCGGTGTATTGTGCGATCGCCGTGATCTGTACAACCGCGCGATCAATTATTTCAAAACAGGCGCCGGCAATGGTTCTATAACAAAAACCGTATGGTATCTGCATTCCGCCACCTTAGGTCAGTGGCAGGAAAGTGGTCGCGACCAGGGACATACTACATTAGGCGTTGGGTTACTGGGCGCCTTCTGCGAAATGGCCTGGAACCAGGGCGATGATATGTATGGTTACGACGACAACCGTTTTATGAAAGGAGCGGAATATGTGGCCCAATATAATATTGGTAATACTGTGCCATATACTACGTATACCTGGGGCACCGGTCAGAATTGCGCGCAAATGTCGCAAACCGTCATCTCCGATGCCAGCAGAGGCAACCTGCGTCCGGTGTGGGAAATGGTGTATAATCATTATGCAAACCGGTTGGGCGTATCTGTACCGGGTATGAGTGCTTATGCAACATTACACCGGCCCGAAGGCGGCGGCGGTAATTATGGTACCACCAGTGGCGGCTATGATCAGCTGGGTTTCGGCACGTTGACCTTTACCCGCGACGCTTTTGTGCCGAATGCAGTGGCCAATGGTACGTATAAGGTGATTGCCCGGCACAGTGGTAAAGCGCTGGATGTGCTGAACAATGGCACCGCCAATGGCAGCAATGTGCAACAATGGACCTCCAATACGTGCGTATGTCAACAATGGACATTGGCGCACCAGGGGAGTGGCCGCTACAGCGTTACCGGTGTTGGCAGTAACAAAATGTTGGATGTAAGTGGCGTTTCTACAGCAGATGGCGCCAATGTGCAGATCTGGACATCCACCGGTGGTAATAATCAACGATTCACATTTGTGCCCGCCGGCAATGGCTATTATCGCATTAACGCCGTGCATAGTGGTAAATGTTTGGATGTAAACGGTGGTTCAACGGCCGACGGCGCCAATGTACAACAGTGGACGTACAACGCCACTGCCAATCAGCAATGGCAACTGGTTCCGCTCGCAGGGGCAAGAACCACAACCACTGCGCCGGTTACTACGTTGAATGAATCGGTGTTGGCTACGCCGAATCCGGTGCGTAATCAGCTGACCCTTATAGTACAGGTTGGCGCTGTGATCAACCTCTTCAGCACAACCGGACAGCAACTCTATACAGGCCAAGCCCGGGGAACCAGGCACATCGTTGATATGACAAAATATGCCGCCGGCACCTATTTTATCAAAATAAGGCAGGGCGCCGGTAATGTTATTCAGACAATTGTGAAGGAGTAGTCCTAAGGTGAGCGACGACCTGTCAGGTGCACATCTACCTGCTGATATTGCAAGATGATATGGTGTACCTGACAGGTCTATTCTATTTTCAGCACCATCGTAAAAATTCATTGAAAAACCCGGTTACGCGTACAACAAGATTTGTACATTTATAGAGTAACAACTGAAAATTGCTGCTTTAGTGTTTGCGCTATGAGAATTATTGTCAAAACGATTGTACTATACTTCTTGCTTTTTAATCTGTCCACACCCTTGTATGCCACAGATTATCCGGTTACTACTTATTTGGGAATAGATCAGGGACTGTCAAACAATTCTGTCCGGTGCATTTACCAGGATCGCAAGGGATTTATGTGGTTTGGCACCTATGATGGCCTCAACCGGTACGATGGCTATAGCTTCAAAGTGTTCCGCAATAACTTCAAAAATACTTCCTCCTTAATTAATAACTGGATCAACGCCATTAATGAAGATAACAAAGGCAATTTGTGGGTAGGCACCCGCCAGGGGATCTGTGTTTACCGGCCTGTTACCGACAAGTTTTCTGCCGTGCGTTATTTTGGGCAAAAGAAATCAGCCGAACAGATAACATCTATTATCCGCGATATAGAAAGAGATGATGAAGGGAACATGTTTGTTGGTACAGCTGATGTGGGATTGATCTTTTTTGCAAAAGGCGATACGTCCGGGATCCAGATCCAATTGGATAGTGTACGGGAGCAGCCCAGGATCCAGGATGTTGCATTCATAAAAAATGGGACCGGAAAAAAGATCTGGGTCTTCGTTCGTGGTAAAGGACTTTGTCTGTACGATTACTCCTCGCAAAAACTCAAAATTGTAAATAAGACGGTTACCTCGGCCAACTGCCTGGAAACAGACGGCAATATAATATGGGTAGGAACGCCTCAGGGGATCTATCAATATAATAGTATTTCCAACACGTATGAAAAAAGGTACAGCGATACCAATGGTTTGCCCAACAGAGACATCATGGGGCTTACATTGGATAACGCGGGGAAATTATGGTGCGCCACCAATGGCGGCGGCATCTCGGTGATAGATGTAAAAAGCGGCCAGGCCATTTTTTTAACAGCCAGCAAGGGTCCGGCTGATCTAACGAGCAATTCTGTATATGCCATTTGGGAAGATTCCGAAGCCCGGATGTGGATAGGTTCTTTACGCGGTGGCATTAATGTAATTGATCCGCACCGGAAATTGTTTCAAACGGTTATTGCCGATCCGGCTGCCACCAACACATTGATCAGTAATTATATTTTCTCTTTTTATGAATATCCAAACGGCGATCTGCTGATCGGGACAGATGGCGATGGCCTGAGTGTGTGGAACCGGAAAAAGAACCAGTTTACTAATTACAAACACGATGAGAGCAACCCGGCCTCTTTAAGCAATGATTTTATTACCAATATTAAAAGTGATTATGCAGGCAATACCTGGATAGCCACGTATAAAGGTGGAATAAACACGTTTAATAAAGACAGGGGTACCTTTCAGCAGTACCCGTTTATATATGGCGGCCGGAAAGTGATGAATCCGTTGGCCTATGCTGTTTTAGCAGATAGCCAAACAAATTTTTGGGTCAGCAGCATACCATGGGGACTGTACCGGTTTAACCGCTCATTACAGGTGTTTGAGTTATTTGATGATCAATTGAAAGACCTGTTTGAATTATTCGAAGACAGGGCTTGTGTTATGTGGGGTGGCAATTTATCACAACTGATCCGGATAGACCGGGTGAATAAGAAACATACGTATTTCAATATAGGTAAACCGGTACGTGCTATCCATGAAGATAAAGCCGGGAA
>DASUVL010000396.1:0-9092 GCA_036379015.1 Niastella sp. | reverse complement strand
AGGCGATGAATGTTGACGATGCTGCTGCTTTTAATACATACGTTGGGAAAGTGGAAGCTGCTTCCAACACCTCAGTTGGCAGCTATGCCGATTACCTGAAAGCGTTAAAAAAGCAACACGACTTCTTTGCCACCATGGGTTGTTCGGTAAGCGACCATGGCCTTGAGCAGATCTATGCAGAAGACTATACCGAAACAGAGATCAAAAATACTTTCGATAAAATAAGAAGCGGTAAAGAACTGTCGCTTGAAGAGAACCTGAAATTCAAATCGGCTATGCTGGTTGAATTTGCCAAATGGGATTGGGAAAAAGGCTGGGTGCAACAATATCACCTGGGCGCGTTGCGTAACAACAACAGCCGCATGCTGAAACAGCTTGGTCCCGATACCGGTTGGGATTCTATCGGCGACTTCTCACAAGGCCGTCAACTGTCAAAATTCCTGAACAAACTCGATACAAATAACCAACTGGCTAAAACTATTCTCTATAACCTGAACCCTGCCGATAATGAGCTGATGGCTACCATGATCGGTAACTTCCAGGATGGCAGTGTAGCAGGAAAGGTTCAATTTGGTTCTGGCTGGTGGTTCCTCGATCAAAAAGACGGCATGACCAAACAGATCAATGCCCTTTCGAATATGGGTTTGCTGAGCAAGTTTGTAGGTATGTTAACCGATTCAAGGAGTTTCTTATCATTTCCCCGTCACGAATATTTCCGCCGTCTGTTGTGTAACATGTTCGGTGACGATATCGAGAATGGCGAATTGCCCGCAGATATAGAATGGGTAGGTAAGGTGATACAGGATATTTGTTTTAACAACGCTAAAACTTACTTCAACTTTTAATGGGGAAAGTACTAAGCTTCGGAGAATTACTCCTTCGGTTATCGCCTGATACAGAAGGTCAATGGTTGGCGAATACATCAATGCCGGTACACGTAGGTGGTGCCGAGCTGAACGTAGCCAGGGCGTTGGCCCTTTGGGAGATACCGGTGAAATACTGCACCGGCTTACCTGATAATTACTTATCAACCCAGATAGTTAAATCACTGCAGCAAAGTAATATCGATACGTCGGCCATACAATATGGCGGTCACCGTATCGGGTTATATTATTTGCCACAGGGGTTAGATGTAAAGAATGCCGGCGTTATATACGATCGCGCTGACTCATCATTTGCCCGTTTGCAAAAAGGCACTATTAACTGGGATGCTATCCTCCACGGTGTAACCTGGTTTCATGTAAGCGCTATTTGCCCCGCATTGAATGCCGATGCAGCCGATGTATGTGAAGAGGTAATGCAGGTATGTAACAAAAAAGGCATAACGGTTTCTGTCGATTTAAACTACCGTGCCAAATTGTGGCAGTATGGCGTACCGGTACATGAAGTAATGATGCGGTTGGCGCCTTACTGTGATATTATCATGGGTAATGTGTGGGCTGCGGAAAAAATGTTACAGATCCCGGTTCATCCCGACCTGGTTACGATTGACAAAAAAGAAAATTATCTCGAACAGGCGTTGGTTACTTCTCAACAGATCATTAAGCAATACCCGCGGTGTAAAGCGGTAGCTAACACGTACCGGTTCGATCATAAAGGTATTTTGTATTATACCACTTTATATACGAACGCTCAATTGCATGTGTCATCGGTATATACAACCGAAACAGTAATAGATAAAGTGGGCAGTGGCGATTGTTATATGGCCGGTTTGATCTATGGTTTTTACAAGGAGCAGGCGCCCCAGGAAATTGTAGAATTTGCTACTGCAGCTGCTTTTCAGAAACTGTTCATTAAAGGCGACGCTACGAATAAATCGGTTGAGGAAATAAACGCATCTATAAAAAAATAATGAAACGTCCATGACAAAATTTTCATTATTATACAAAAGGCAATGAAAATTTTGTCATGGTAAGTTCCATCTGGCCAAAAAGAAAATAATGATTTTCAGATGAAGAATCAACAGGATATTATAGGGCAGATCACACAGCAGAAAATGCTGCCGCTGTACTTTCAGAAGGATAAAGAAGTAAGCATTAATGTATTGAAAGCGTTGTATGAAGCCGGCATCAAAGCCGTGGAATACACCAACCGCGGCGCAGAAGCAGTAGAAAACTTTAAAGCATTACGCCAGGTAGTGAACGACAGTATGCCTGGTATGCTGTTGGGCATAGGAACGGTTAAAACCATTGCCGATGCCGAGCAGTTTATAAGCGCCGGTGCAGATTTTATCATTAGCCCTGTGGTATACCCACCGGTAGCCAAAGTGGTACAGGATGCCGGGTTGTTATGGATACCCGGATGTTTAACACCTACCGAAATATTTACTGCTGAAATGAGCGGTGCTAAAATGGTGAAGATATTTCCTGGTAGCGTTGTAGGCCCTTCATATATTTCAGCCATTAAAGAATTATTCCCTGGTTTATTGTTTATGCCTACCGGTGGCGTAGACATTACTGCCGAAAACATCAAAGAGTGGTTTGATAATGGCGTATGTGCAGTAGGGATGGGTAGCAAACTGATCACCAAAAGTATTCTGCAGAACAAGGAGTACGACAAACTAACGACACTAACGAAAGAAGTTTTAGCGATACTAAATAACATAAATAAAAATTGATAAGGTGTTCCGTCCGTCCCGCAACCAATTGGGACGGACGGAACGTCTTTCTACCCTAAAAAGGTTAACATGCAAGCTATAGGAAAATACCGGTGGACCATTTGCGGCCTTATCTTCTTCGCCACCACAATTAACTACCTTGACCGGGCGGTAATCAGTCTATTAAAATCAACCTTTACCACAGATCTGGGTTGGAATGATGGAGATTATGCCAATGTGGAGATTGCCTTTAAAATAGCATATGCCGTAGGTTTATTACTCGCCGGGCGGATAATAGACAAACTGGGCACCAAGATCGGCTATGCAGTGGCCACCACTTTATGGAGTGCTGCAGCTGTAGCTCATGCTGCGGCAAGTACCGTTTTTGGTTTTGGTGTTGCCCGTTCCTTTCTGGGTATATTTGAAGCTGGTAACTTTCCAGCCGCTATTAAAACGGTGGCCGAATGGTTCCCCAAAAAAGAACGAGCCCTTGCAACCGGCATATTTAATTCCGGCGCCAATATAGGAGCTATAGTTGCTCCTATAGCTGTTCCATGGATTGTTGTTACATTAAGCTGGCAATGGGCATTTATTATAACGGGTGCATTAGGATTTTTCTGGTTGATCCTGTGGTTTATTTATTATGAAGTACCCAAAAAACAAAAGAAATTATCACAGGCCGAATTTGAATACATTCACAGTGATAAAGATGAAACACCTGTATTAGAGCAGGTAAAACCCGGCGTATCGTGGTTCAAATTGCTCGCCTTTCGTCAAACCTGGGCTTTTTCCATTGGAAAGCTGCTTACCGATCCCATCTGGTGGTTTTACCTCTTCTGGTTACCCGATTTTCTGGAAAGTGAATACGGTTTAAAAGGAACGCAGGTGTCTTTACCGGTTGCATTGGTATACACTATGTCAACTGTAGGAAGTGTATTCGGTGGATGGTTGCCTATGAAATTTATAAGTAATGGCATGCCAACCTATAGAGCTCGAAAAACCTCCATGCTTATTTATGCATTTTTTGTTATTCCTATCATTTTTGCACAATTGGCAGGTAGCGTTAACATGTGGCTGGCCGTTATAGTGATTGGTATTGCTGCTTCGGCACACCAGGCATGGAGCGCAAACATTTTTACTACAGTAAGTGATATGTTCCCCAAAAGAACAACGGGATCTGTAACTGGTATAGGTGGTATGTTTGGTGCTTTAGGTGGTATCTTACTGTCTGCCGCTGTTCAAAAGAACCTTTTTGTACATTACCGCAGTATCGGTAAAATTGAAATAGCGTATTACATCATGTTTGCCGTTTGCGGTGGCGCCTATTTGCTGGCCTGGATGATCATGCACTTCCTGGTGCCAAAGGAAAAACGCGTAGAAATATAAGAATAGCACATTTACTATAATACGAACGGGGAAGATACCAGCAAAACGGTTTCTTCCCCGTTTTGCATTTAAATCCTTTTAGCGTTGTAACAGCCAATTAAAACGCATTAAATTAGTCAGGACCGCTAATTTAATCGGGCATCGGCAAAGTGCGTAAATTGGCCGCAATGGGGGCAAAATATGCCCCAGCAACAGATAATAAGTAAAAAATCCGGAAACAATTGTCGTATCTTGATCGTCGTGTGCAGGAATTTTGTAAATTAGAAATAATCTAAATCGACTGTTATGGAAAGAGCCTACAAATGCTGTCAATCCTGCGGTATGCCTATGAAAAAGGCTATTGGTGGAACCCATGCAGATGGCACCAGAAGCACGATGTATTGCAGTCACTGTTTCCAGGATGGGAAATTCACAGTGCGCAACATTTCAGTTGATGATATGAAGGAACGGGTAAAAGGTAAGTTAAAAGAGGTTGGCTTTCCTGGTTTCCTGACCGGCTTTTTTACCCGTAACATACATAAGCTGGAGCGCTGGAAATCACATCCCCTGGCTGTAGAATAATCCCTGCAGCAGGCGTTTTTATGAACACAGATCTATTGCAATTCTCCACCCGAAAATTTTATTGAGCTATCTGGTTATACCGGATGGTAAAAGCTGCTTGTGCGGTATCAACAAATTACTTCTACCCGGTTGATGCGGCCCTGACTGTTATTGTTAGTGACCATCATGGCACACTATATAAATCTGCTATGGGCTTTCGGAATAAATTCTATCTTGCCAAACCATAACCAGATTGGCCATCTCTGATTTCACCTCAACAAGTAATTAAAATCATCAAAGTTCCTTTCCCGTTATGCAGTCCTGACTGTTAATATTTAGTGATTATGACCAATCACTTAACAACCTGCTATGGGTATTCGAAATATAATTCTATTATTGCGGGTAATAACCAGATTGGCACGGGAAGCGTCAGGTGATCAGCCTATTATCTAAATTATAAGTCATGAAAAAAACAACTACATTGTTAACAGGCTTCTTGTTGCTTACTATTATTCTGCATGCCCAGAACAAACAACCAAAGTACCTGGCTGAAATAGCCCTTGGTCCTTCATTCCCCCTTGGGAGATTTGCCTCAACAGAATTTAAAGATGGTGAAGTTCCCGGGTTCGCAAAATCCGGAATAAGCACACAGCTATCTTTAGGGTATTATTTGAAAGAATCAATAGGAGTGATGCTGATAGCGGGGTACGCTGCGCATCCACAGGATGAGAAAGATTTCAAGGCTGAGCTTGAAAAAGACATTCCCGGTTTAACGGTGAACAAGATGGATCTCAAAAGTTGGAGGACGTTAAAACTGATGGCCGGTGGTTTTTGGGTTACTCCGTTAACCGCTGAGTCGGAACTGGCTTTGCGCACCAAGCTCACCGCCGGTGTTGCCAAATCTGCCGTTCCGGAAGTCGACTTTTCGGGTACTGGCCCAGGTACAGGCGTAACTTCCAGCGGACATGGCGATCGTACTTCACTGCCCTGGGGATTCTGCTATCAGGTAAGTGTAGCCATGGAATATAAACTCAACAGCAATTTGCATCTGTTATTAGATATCAATTCCTTTAATACAACCATCAAAGATAAGATCTCATTTACTGATCAATCCAGCGGAACAACCACTACTGTAAATCTTAAATATAAGCAGCCCGCTGTAAATGTAATGGCCGGGGTTGGGCTGAACTTTTAAGCTACGGCTACAGCCCTTTAATTCAACCGCAAATGGGTTGGTCTATTAGACATCAATGCCTTTAATACAATTGCCCGGCATAAGTGGACCGTTACGGATAAATATAAGCAGTCAACTATAAGTGCAATGGCCGGCATTGGGATGAATTTGTAAGCCTGGTGTTCATTTTGTTTGATGGTCATTTGTTAACCCCTCCGCCTCCCGATAACTATTGGAATGGGGGATGGGTTTTTATTTTGGCTAACCCGGTGGTTCTCAACGTATGTCCATATTTCTCATGTCATTCTAATTTGTGGTTGCACGCCGGGCGCCTATCTTTGTGTCCGAATAAACCCTGATATTTTTCACCCGACCTCTGCATGCTTGCCATACCCCGATTTATTGGGGTCAAATCCAGAAACAAGACCAGGTATTTTGTCAATAACAGGCACTGTTTTCAATTATGAAGAAGCTTTTCAACGCCCTGCGCAGCCGGCTAAAACGGGTATACGACCGGTTGCACAATGAACGGTTTAAGAACAATTTATTACAAGCCATTCCTTTCTGGATAGCGTCGGGTATAACCGGGCTGGTAGCCGTGTTTTATGCCAGATTATTTGCCTACGCCGAAATGGGAACGGAATGGATAATACATCATGGCACCTGGTTGCTTTTTATTGTTATGCCTGTCTGTTTTGTTACCGCATGGTGGCTCGTGTATAAATTTGCACCGGCTGCGCGTGGCAGCGGCATCCCACAAGTGATTGCGGCTGTTGAGCTGGCAACTCCCAAATACATTGATAAGGTTAAAAAACTGCTGAGCATTCGCATCATCATTTTTAAAATGCTATCCAGCATTATCATGGTATTTGGCGGTGGTGTTGTGGGCAGGGAGGGACCAACCATTCAAATAGCCGGTTCCGTGTTCAGAGCCGTTAATCAATGGCTGCCTTCCTGGTGGCCTAAGATATCAAAGCGAAATATGATCATGGCCGGCGCTGCCGCCGGACTGGCTGCGGCATTTAACACGCCGCTGGGTGGTGTGGTGTTTGCCATGGAAGAAGTAACACGCACCCATATCAGTTATTTTAAAACAGCCTTGTTCACTGCCGTGATCATTGCCGGTTTAACCGCCCAGGGGTTGTTGGGGCCTTATTTATATCTGGGCTATCCCGATGTAAGTAATTTGTCGGGCTATATTTTCTTTGGCGTTATTGCAGTAGGTATTGTTACCGGAGTAATGGGCAGCAGTATGGCCCGGGTGATATTATCTATCATGAAATGGACAAGATCACTGACTTCCATTCCCAAAAGAATATTATACATTGCCGGTTGTGCTTTGATGTTGGCCACCCTGGCATTTTTTGTTAATGTCAGCGTATTGGGCTCTGGTAAAGAGATCATGACGCATGCCTTGTTTACAGCCGATAAACAACTGCCCTGGTATATGCCGCTCGCGCGTATTGTAGGACCGATATTATCGTTTACTACGGGTGCCGCTGGTGGCGTATTTGCGCCGGCATTAACTGCAGGCGCCAGCATAGGGGCGGTGATGGGTGACTGGTTCCACGTTTCTCCCACGAATGCGAATTTGCTGATACTGGCTGGTATGGTGGGCTTCCTGACTGGCGTAACCCGTACGCCATTTACATCAGCCATCCTGGTGCTTGAAATGACCGACCGCCATAATGTTATCTTTCACCTGTTGCTGGCCGGTATGGTGGCCAGTCTGGTTGCTTACGTTATTGACCGGCATTCATTTTACGACCACCTGAAAATGCAATTTATTCATGATGTGCATCATGAGGCGATACCCCCCAGCCCCCTAAAGGGGGAGGAAGTTGAAGAGTTGAAAAGTTGACTGGTTGATAAATTGATGGGATGATAGATTGCCACGACAAGTAGGGGCTGGTTACTAGTTACCATGTAATGGGTTGCGTGAGCTGTATTTCACTTCAACATTCAATATTGAACATTCATTATTCAATATTTATTTCTTCCCATTCCATCCTCTGAATTGGATCAGATCATCAAAGTTAAATGAGAGTGCTTTTTTAAATACTACGGCGGTCCTTAAATAGAACCAACGGTGTAACAATGGCATGTGGTGCCAGTAACGTACCCGTTTTTTGAAGGTATGCTGTAGTTCGGCAACCAGTAATTTTTTATCCAGTTCGCCATCTTCCTGTACTTCCTTTAACAATTTCAGCGATAATATACCAACCGCAACGCCTGCCATAAAGAACAGATTCCATTGTCCGCGGCCAAACAAATTGATCACAAAATGACTGGTAAAGAAGTCGGCCAGTAAGCCACCCGCCAAAGGTGCGGTAGCAGAAAAAACAGCGGTAACAATATTTTTAGTAACCAGGTATACAATGCCTTCTTCGGCAGGCGCCAGCTTTAACCCGATATTCTGCAATGCTAGTGTAATGCCGGCATTGGAAGCACCCATCAGTATATGCATAACCACCAGCAAAGGCAACATTAAAACGGCATTCATAACGCCTATTACCGACCAGGCCATGATACAACCGATGTAAACAGGTGCGCAAATGCGGATAATAGTTTTGTTGCTGAACCGGTCGGAGCATCTTCCCCACAATTTTATAGAGGTAATGCTGCTTACCTGGCTAACAATATTCAAACAGATAACGTAAACCAGGGGCAGGCCCAGGGTCTTCATCATGTATACGGAGAAGAACGGTGTAACCAGGTTGAAGGCAAAGATCCAGCAGGAATTAAAAACCAGCAGCTTTCTGAAATTTGGTACAGTAAGCGGCTTGCTGAGCAGCTTTACAATATTATCATTGATGGGTGTTGATTTGGGTTCGGGCGTACGGGCCAGGGCATAAACGCCCCACATACCAGTGACGCCGCTGATAATGAACATGCATGCATACGCAGTGATCTCATGCGTGGGATAATGTTCTTTAATATAATCAACGCTCATGGCAATGAACAGACTAAGCGTAACATTCAATATTTGCATCAGGCGGCTGCGGTGCGAAAAATAGCTGCCCAGTATTTGTTGGGGAATAAGGTCACGCATCCACGCATTCCAGCTACCGCCGGCAATAGACGCAAACAGGTATTGGAACGATAATAAAAAGATAAGGGCCGAAACACTGGCGCTGTTGGAAAATAATAAAGGCAGTATACCGATCACCAGCAATGGAATACGGGCACAGATAGCACCGGTTACGGTGATAGCACGCCGATTATTGAACCGCTGCACCAGCCAAACAGATACCAGTTGAAATATATTGGTGAAAGTGGGTAATGCCGCCAGTATACCAATCTGAACATTCGAGGCGCCCATGTACAAAGCAATGGCAACCAGGAAGGTACCTGCCGTAAGGGTGTTTATGGTCTCTGTAGCGAGGCCATCCTTTA
>DASUVL010000395.1:0-2412 GCA_036379015.1 Niastella sp. | reverse complement strand
AACGCAAAGGCAACCAGGTGCATGTTTGGATGACAGCAATCCGCTCTCACCTGACACCAGACAATATTGAGGGCGTGAAAGTTGGTGACGAAGTGTATTTCCATATTGCCAATCTTGAACAGGATTGGGATGTACCGCACGGCTTTGCTATAAAGGGTGCTAACAATGCTGAGATCCTGATCATGCCCGGCGAAACACAATCCCTTAAATGGGTGGCAGACAGGTCTGGGATTTTCCCATTCTATTGTACTGATTTTTGTTCGGCCCTGCACCAGGAAATGTCTGGCTATTTAAGGGTGTCTCCGGCAGCATCAAATGTAGCGTTACATTTCAGCACAGGCACTAATAAACCTGCCGTGGGTGCTGAGGCAGCCCCTGCAAAAGCTGGCAGCACTACCGGAACTAAATAACAGCTATATGATTTAAAACCGGGGTTTTCATTGTACAAATGCTTCCGGGACCTCATCGTCCCGGAAGCTGTTTAAAGAGTTAAAGGCTATGAACAAGATGAACTACCGCTCCAGGATCATTATTTTAATCGGATCATTGGCTATGATCGTGATGTATTTTGTTCCCGTATGGTCTATCTACCTGATAGCGCCTCAATATCCTGAAGGATTATCCATGCAGATATGGCTGAATAAAATATCAGGGCAGGTAGAAATAATCAATGGCTTGAACCACTATATTGGCATGAAGCATATTAAAGGGGAGATGTTCCCGGAATTTACCTTTCTTGTTTACATTGTAGGGCTCTTTATTCTGTTTGGATTGACAATAGCGTTTACCGGCAGTCGTACATTACTCTTCCTTTATCTGGTTCTTTCCCTGATCGGCGGAATGGCCGCTTTAGTGGATTTTTATATGTGGGGTTATGATTATGGCCACGACCTTGACCCTACTGCCGCTATACAGGTTCCGGGCTTGTCGTATCAACCCCCGCTTATCGGGCACAAAAAACTGCTGAACTTCGATTCCTATTCTTATCCGGACACCGGTGGCTGGATAGCTGTTGTTGTAAGCGGTCTCTTTTTTATTATATGGTTGGTTGAATGGCGTAAAAACAAAAAACAAAAACGAATGAAACAACCGGAAAAAATGGCTTTGGCAACTATGGCGGTCATTGCAATTTTCATGAGTGGATGCAATCCAAAACCTGAAAATATTTCTTTGGGTAAAGATAACTGCGCTGAATGTAAAATGACCATTATGGATCCCCAATTTAGTGCTGAGATCGTAACTAAAAAAGGAAAAGTGTACAAGTTTGATGATGCACATTGCGTGGCTGCATTTTTGGAACGCCGAGGTGTGGAACTAAGTAATATTCATCAAACTTTATTCACCGATTTTAACAATAGGAATGAGTTTGTGAAAGTAAACTCGGCAGAATTTGTAGTCAGCAGCCAGTTAAAAAGTCCGATGGGCGGCAATGCCGCAGCGTTTAAAAATGGAACGGAAGCCAGTAAGAAAGCTGCGGAAATTGAAGGAAGTAAAATTACCAATTGGGCAACACTTTATAATATCCTGATCAAATGAAATGGCTCCTAACCATATTATCGGTGACCTTATTGGGGAATACTTTTGCCAATACCATTGTGGTAAATAAAAACAGTCAAATCTGTACGTTGCGGCAGGGAATCAAAGCGGCAAAAGATGGAGATACTGTTTTGCTGAATAAAGGAACTTATAAAGAAGGCAACATCATCATTGACAAAGCCATTCAATTAATAGGCATTGATGCTCCCATCCTGGATGGAGAAAATAAAAATGAGATCCTTACCCTAACCGGAAAGAATATCGTTATCAGGGGCATTCATTTCATGAACGCCGGGTATTCATCTATGAATGATTATGCCGCTTTAAAAATAATTGAAGCTACAAATGTTCTCATTGAGAAGAACACTATAATTAACGCTTCTTTTGCTATTCATATAGGCAATTCCACGCACTCCATTATCAGAAACAATATAATAAAAGGCCCCAGCAGATCAGAGCATTTATCCGGCAATGGCATACACCTATGGAAGTGTGAACACATGACCATTGAGAATAATTCGATCCAGGGACACCGGGATGGTATTTATTTTGAATTTGTTACCGAATCAATCATTCAAAAGAACATAAGTGAAAAGAATATCAGGTATGGATTGCATTTTATGTTCTCACATAATGATACTTACCGGGATAATACTTTTCGTAATAATGGTGCCGGTGTTGCTGTCATGTACACTAAAAACGTACGAATGGAAAACAACGTATTTGATAAGAACTGGGGACCCAGCGCCTATGGCATTTTACTGAAAGATATTTCAAACAGTTTCATCAGGAACAATAAGTTCATTCAGAATACAGTAGCTATACACATGGAGGGCAGCAGCCGTATTGACATCAATAATAATATTTTTAAAGCAA
>DASUVL010000394.1:0-13481 GCA_036379015.1 Niastella sp. | reverse complement strand
TTATTTATGTGCAAAGCCTTTTTACAAGCGGGCAGCACAGTAATTGAAAATGTTGTTAAATACAATTATACCATACGCGATAACTCTGTAAGCATGAGTAAGTTCAACGAGAAATATTTTGAAACCGTTGGTGTATCCGCTGAAATGCGAGCTCTTGTTGCTAAAGAAAGGGCTGATATCATAGCCGAGGCTGAGGTATTTGATGTAGCTACAAATATTTCCCTGCTTAACCTATTGTTATTGAACGGAAAAAACCAATATGCAGACCAATATCACGCAGTGGTGAAAAGACTGAAAGGATACGAATCTTTACTCAGGAACGCCGGCTTGATACGACAAAAGCACAGATACGCATATCGGTTATTCTCGTTCTCTCCTGAATTGTATTCAGGCATAATGTACATATACTGTCGTATCACAAGATCAGAAGTGGTTAAACGCAGTTAATAATTCTGCAGAATGGATTAAAATTAATTTCCCAAATTATTACAGCCTCGGCAGCATCTATTAGGGGGTAATGTCCAAATCAATATCTTTATATCAATTTATTGAAATGACAAACCTCCTCAAACAAAATATTGCCAGTCATATTTCTCTTTCTGAAGAGGAAACAGAGGCCTTTTGCAATTTGTTTCAACAGCAAAGTATTAAAAAGAAAAGCTTTTTATTGAGAGAGGGGGAGGTGAGCCGATTTGAAGGCTTTGTTACCAAAGGGCTTTTTCGGGTGTATCATATTGACCAGAATGGCTTTGAGCAAATACTGTATTTTGCTATTGAAAATTGGTGGATCGCGGATATCGATAGTTTTACCAATGAAAAACCATCGCAGCTTTATATAGAAGCGCTTGAAGACAGCGACATGCTTTTAATTTCAAAAAAGGATAAGGAATTTGCTTATGCGAATTTGCCAAAGATTGAAAAGTTGTTCCGCGTAATGACGCAAAAGACACATGTTGCCTTACAAAGACGCATGATAGATAATTTGAGCAAAACGGCTGATCAGCGATATCTTGACTTCAGGGAAAAATACCCCAATATTTATTCACGGCTTACGAATCTTCAAATAGCTGCTTACCTGGGCATTAGCCACGAATTTTTGAGTAAAATAAGGAAGAAATTAGCCGGCAATAAATAAGCGCGTTTCATTTATTGAACTTGTTCAATGTTTTCGGGCATTGGGGCAGTGCATCTTTGCATGACCAATAAAACACGAAAATGAAACAGCTTAATACAGCCGTATTGTTAATAATTTCAATTTTATTCAAAATGGATATACAGGCACAAAATTTCAAAACGATTGAAACAAATAATTTCAAGCTCCAGGTTTACAACGCATCTGAAAATAGCTTTGGTGTGGCAGCGGTAATTGTATCAGGAAAAACTGATGCGGTGTTGATTGATGCACAATTTACTATAGCAGAGGCTGACAAAGTAGCGCAGGAAATCAGGAACTCAGGTAAGAAGCTCACCACTATTTATGTTTCACATGGTGACCCCGATTTTTATTTCGGATTAGAAGTATTCAAAAAATATTTCCCGGAAGTAACGACCTACGCTTCGCCGGCCACGGTAGAGCACATTAAAGCCACTGCACAGAAAAAATTAGCGGTTTGGGGCGAACGATTAGGTAAAAACATTACTTCAAACGTTGTTTTACCACAGGTATTAAAGGGGAAAAGTATTGATTTGGAAGGTCAGCAATTAGAGATCATTGGTTTGGAAGAATTTCCATCCAGGACTTTTGTATGGATCCCTTCCATAAAAGCAGTGATAGGTGGTATCAACGTTTTTGGAACCAGTTTTCACCTATGGATGGCTGATGCACAAACACCGGAAACCCGTAAACAGTGGGTATCTGTTTTAGATAAAATTGAATCGCTGCAACCGGCTATCGTAGTTCCTGCGCACGCCAAATCAGATTCACCATTTGATTTGACCGCAGTGAAACATACAAAAGCCTATATCCAATACTATGAAGAAGCTTTGAAAGCAAACAAAACCTCGGAAGCCCTGATTGCTGCGTTAAAAGCAAAATATCCAACACTTACTTTCGAAACTGCGCTGCAGATAGGTGCCAAAGTAAACACGGGTGAAATGAAATGGTAAGATCAACATTTATTTGGCTGATAATAGAAAACAGTTGTTACGTTATAGCACAAGGGTTGGTTTCTACCGACCCTGTTTTTTTGCCCGAAATCTTGTATAAATCAATCTTTTGCAACATTTCAGATCCCAATCTGCACCATTTGCGCCCCTCGTTTCGTATAGCAAAGAATTAGTTTTACAGCAAACCTCCCGGAAGTAATAATGAATAAATCCATACTGGCTGTTTTTCTGATTCATGTAACGATCATTGCAAATGCTCAATATCAAACCAGGACCAATGAAAAAGGCGCTGGTTTTTATATGAACCCTGTTTTTGCAGGCGATTATCCAGACCCCAGTATTTTAAGGGATGGCAATGATTATTACATCGTGCATTCCTCTTTCGAATATTATCCCGGCTTGCTGATCTGGCATTCAAAAGATCTCATTAACTGGAAACCGGTAGCAAATGCCTTATATAAAAACGTTGGTTCTGTGTGGGCGCCCGATTTGGTAAAATATAAAAATAAGTACTACATCTATTTCCCGGCAAATAATACAAACTATGTTGTGACAGCCGATTCCATGAATGGCAAATGGAGTGATCCAATTGACCTGAAAGTGGGCAATATAGACCCGGGTCATGTTTCAGATGAACATGGAAAAAGGTATTTATTTTTTAGCAATGGTGGATTTGTCCCTTTATCCGACGATGGACTTTCTGTTGCTGGAGAATATAAGGCATCGTACAGTGGGTGGCCGATCCCTCGGGCATGGTCGATTGAGTGCTTTTGTATGGAAGGCCCCAAGCTGGTAAAGCGTGGTGAATATTATTACCTGACAGTTGCAGAAGGGGGAACGGCGGGCCCTGCCACAGGTCACATGGTCATTTCGGCACGTTCCAAATCGCTGTTTGGCCCCTGGGAAAATTCTCCCTATAATCCAATTATCCGAACTACAAAGAACAATGAAAGGTGGGGTTCGAAAGGTCACGGTACCATATTCGAAGATGCAAAAGGAAAATGGTGGATGGTGTTTCATGCTTATGAGAAAGGATTTTACAATATGGGACGCCAGACTTTACTGCAACCCATTGAATGGACAAAAGATGGCTGGTACAAAATACCAGATGGGGTAATAGACAACCATCCAATCAGACAATCAATGTCAGTTTCCACGTCTAACTTTACATTAAATGATAATTTTGAAGGCAACCATTTAAAGCCTCAATGGAAATTCTTTGGCGGATACGATACAACCCGGTTTCAATTAGTTGATAATAGTATAGTAATTAAGGCAAAAGGAAATAATGTTGGTAATGCGTCACCCTTACTTTGTATCCCATCCGATCATTCCTATACTGCCGAAGTGGAGCTATTTATTGAGGGCAAAGCAAATGGCGGATTGGTCCTTTTTTACAACGGCAGTGCGTTTTCAGGTATGTTGGCAGACAATGAGAATATATTAGCAAATATTCATGGCTGGCAGTTTCAAACTGAAAAAAACGTAATAAAAGATCACGTATATCTTCGCTTGAAAAATATCAACAACACAGTTGATATGTATTATAGCACAGACGGCATTAAATGGAATAAAATAGAGAATTCACTGGAAGTTTCAGCCATGCATCATAATGTGTTAAGTGGATTTTTAAGTTTACGAATAGGGTTGTGTGCTATAGGAGATGGTAAAGTAACGTTTAAGAATTTCAAATATAGATCTATAAAATAAGGGTAGGGTAGTATAGGAATCCTGCATACAAACGCCTTTATGTAAACTGCACTGGAGCCGGAATACCGGCTCTATTTTTTTAATACGATGGCTCATGCCTGAGATTATGATATAAATCAATCTATTGTAACATTTCAGATCCCAATCTGAAACATTTGACCCCTTCGTTTCAAAAAGCAGAGAACTAGATTTACTACAGTTCCCGGGAAATTCAATTGAACATAGTACGCCTGCCAAATTTTCATTCAATCAAAACGATTAACATGAGAAAACTATTAACGATGCTTGTATCAAAAAGAAAACTCGCCTTTGCTAATTTGCTTGTTGCACTGTTACTATCTGTGAGTGCTTGGGCGCAATTGCCAACTGCCCAATCTATCGCCAGTCAAATGAAGGTTGGCTGGAACCTCGGCAACACACTGGAAGCCATCTGTAGCGAAACGATCTGGGGTGGCGCCACTACCACCCAGCAGTTAATAAATACGGTGAAAGCTTCAGGGTTTAACACGGTGCGCCTTCCCGTTGCCTGGGACTGCCATTCTACCAACGGCGTAATTGACGCCGCCTGGATTGCCCGGGTTAAACAGGTAGTAGATTATTGCACTAACCAAAACCTGTATGTGATCCTTAACATCCATTGGGATAACGGCTGGCTCGAAAACAATGTAACCACTGCCGCACAAGCTTCTGTAAACGCAAAACAGCAAAACTACTGGACACAAATAGCGAATTATTTCAAAAACTATAATGAACGGTTGCTTTTTGCCAGTGCCAATGAGCCCAATGTGGAAGATGCTACGGGCATGTCGGTATTGTTATCGTACCACCAGACCTTTATAAATGCCGTTCGTGCAACCGGTGGCAATAACAGTTCCCGTACGCTTATTATTCAGGGTCCGTCAACAGATATAGAAAAGACCAATACTTTAATGAATACCATGCCAACGGACCCCATTGCAAACCGTTTGATGGTAGAAGTTCATTATTACAGCCCCTATCAATTTACGTTAATGACCCAGGATGAATCGTGGGGCAATATGTTTTATTATTGGGGAAATGGGTATCATTCCACAACAGATGCAAGCCGCAATGCCACCTGGGGTGAAGAAAGCTTTGTAGAGTATTGTTTCGGGTTAATGAAAACCAAGTTCATTGATAAAGGCATACCGGTGATCATTGGTGAATATGCGGTGAGTAAAAGAAATTTGAGTGCGCCATCAGATCAGGCACTTCATGTTGCCTCCCGACTGTATTTTTATAGATATATGGTAAACTCGGCAAGAAGTAAAGGGATTATCCCAATCGCCTGGGACATCAATATGCAAATGTATAACCGCAGTACCAGTGCCATACTTGACCAGCCGGTTATCGACGCTATTATGCAGGGCGCAGGTGGGTCAACAACTACTTATGTTACGTTGGCCAATCGTGCTACAGGATTACTGATCGATGGTATGTACCGGACCACCGATGGTTCCAATGCAGGCCAGTATAGTAACAGTAACACGGATGCACAAAAATGGGTTTTAGAAACGGCGGGAAGTTATATTAAAATAAAAAACAAGGCTACCGGTTTATATCTCGACGGAATGGGCAGAACAGCCAATGGTTCTATCGCAGGTCAGTGGAGCAATGGCACCAGTAACAACCAGCAATGGCTACGTGTAACAGCAGGCAATTATGTGAAGTTTCAAAACCGGGCCACCGGGTTGTATCTCGATGGAATGGGAAGAACAACCAATGGTTCAGATCTGGGGCAATGGGCCAATAGCAATAGTCATAATCAGCAGTGGACAATAACCACCCAGGCAACTGCACGAAGTGCAACTACCACATCTGCCGTTGCACCACCGGATGAACCCAAGCTCGAGATCGTGTTACATCCGAATCCATTCACCTCAAATTTCAAATTGACCATTCCCAACCCCGATGATATATCGCGCATTACCATTTTTGATATCATGGGCCGGCAGGTTGAAACTTTTGAACATGCAGCCATTGTAAACTCCATGTTATTGGGTGCTTCCCTGAAACCGGGCGTATATGTAGTGAAGGTTTTTGGCATCAATGAAGTGAAATCGTTTAAAGTAATAAAGAACTAGGTCAGATAGATCTCATAAATATTTTACCAATAAAAAACTGCGTCCCGATTTACCGGGACGCAGTTTTGTTACAATAAATATGTTGTTTTACTTATTGGATCAATAGTTTTTTATTGATCAACCGGGTACTGGTTTTATACTGGACCATATACAATCCTTTGGGCAATGCCTGCAGGTGCAATGGTATCCGTAACCCACCTTTGGTGGTATATACCAGGTGACCAGTCAGATCAAATATATTGATGGTCCCTGTTTCTGAGATACCCGATACCACTACAGTTGCGCTTCCGTTGCTAACCGGGTTGGGCACTACCTGTATGCCGGTTTCGACCATGGTAGCTGTGCGCAAACTTTCCGCTATCAGGTTATTCACCAGGGCCGCTGCCGCATTGTCAAGCACCAGGGTGCCGAAAGCAGCAGTGCTCTGGTAATTGTTAACGGTGCCTTTCCATACCCCCTGGGCATCGCGATCACCACCACTATCGTCATCGTCATTCGCTATGTCGAATCCTATTTGCGTCCCGGTTGCCGGCGTAATGCCCAACTGCGACCAGGGTATGCTTATTTCCACCGTATATCCGCCACTGATGGCTGCCCATGCGTGTTGTACGCCGTTAACAGACACTTTACTGAAGAGGGTGCTGCTGTTCCAGCCTTTTATAAACTGGTTATCGTTGCCATCGTACGTAGCGCCCTTATTGTTGTTAGCATCTATAAACACTTCAATGCCATCGTTATTCCAGGAGTCGGGCGAATCGTTGTTCAAATTATTATCCAGCACTTTGGCGGCTATGTACAGGTTATTATTATCCCATAATGCACCAAATGTGGCGGTATTATTCAATGTGCCGATAATATTTTTGGTAATACTATTATTCAGTTTCCAGGCAGCTTCATTTACAACACCATCAATAGTTATGGTGCCACCGGCCGGGTAACCATGTACCATACCAGATGCAGAAAGAACGCTTACTGTTACATCATCAGTTGTTGTTAAGGTTCCATCACTTATGGTTAACCGGAATACATACGTATTGCCATCTGCCAAACCTGATAGGCCCGCATTAGCAGTTGCGGCGCCGGTAATGGTAACGGAAGTGCCGCTCACTTGTGTCCAGCTATAGGTTATTGTATTGCCTTCGGGGTCGAAACCCGTTCCATGCAGGGTGATGCCTGTTGTACCTGCATTCAGGGTGGTATCGGCGCCTGCATTGGCAACAGGCGGTTGGTTAGCGCTGCCGTTACAGGTGGTCATGTACACGGTGCCAAAAACCGAAGGGTTTTGAAAAGCGGTGGTATTGGTGGCAAAACTGGTTGTCTGTGCATCGCGCGTGCCGCCGTTATCGTCATCGTCTACCTGCACATCAATGCCAATGGCTTTGCCAATAGCCGGTGCGGCCCCGATGGTTGTCCAGGGAATGGCAATTTCTGTAGTATATCCTGAACCGGTTGCATACATTTTGAAGTTTATGCCGGTGGTATTGGTTACTGAATTGCCACCGGTGTGAACGGTATTGTCGTTCCACCGGAAACCAAACTGAAAATCGTTCACGCCATCGTAGCTGGTCCCCTTGCTATTATTACCATCAATGAATATTTCCACTACATCGTCTTCCCACCAACTGGCGCCCGAGTCGTTGATGCGGGTGGCATCGCTTACTTCTACCAGCAGGTACAGGTAATTGTTATCATACAGCGCCCGCCATTTTCCGTTGTAATCGGCAGGGCGGGTGCCAAAGACTACCTGGTTAATGTTGGTGGCTGGTGCGGGTGCCCATACGGTTTCTATTTGCTCATTAATAACAGGCGGCGTGCCGTTTACCAGGGCAATAACCGGCGCTGCGCAGGGCGGGTTGTCGTTATCGGCTATGGTGATTACTGCTACTGTGTCGGGCCCCAGCTTATAGCCGGTGCCAGTCAACAGGGTAAGCTTTATTGTTTCGGCGCCTTCAAACTGGTTGTCGTTGACCGGTGTTATGGTAATGGTTTGCGAAAGTTGCGATGGAGATAGGGTAAGGGTACCATTAAATGCAGGATTGGCCGTGTAATCGGCCGTTGTTGCCGTACCGCTAACGGTGTAGTGTATGGTAACAGCCTGGGTAATGCCTGCGGTGCTGATGGTAAAGGCGCCGGTATTGCCACCTTCGCCAGCCGCATCATCTGTAGCCTTAGCGTTTACTGCGGCACTTACGGTGACCTTTTTGGTGGCTGTTTTGCCACCGTCGCCTGTGGTTACCGTAATGGTGGCTGTGCCAGTGCCTGTTGCCGTAATTTTACCGGTGCCATCAACGGTAGCTACTGCCGTGTTACTGCTGGCCCAGCTTACTGTTTTATTCGTAGCGTCTACAGGTGTAATAACCGGTGTTAATTGCAACGTTTGATTCAGGGCCAGGGTAGTATCGCCTGCCGGACTGATGCTTACGCCAGTGACCGGTACGTTCACATTTTGAAAAATAAGCTGGAAAGAAGGGTTGCGGTTGATGAAAGTGCCCGATTCGGCATCGGTAACCGACAGATTATTGAAGGTCATACCTTGCGAATTGGCCTCGCAATAAATACCAAAGCCGCCGTATACATCAGCCGGAATATCCCTTATAACAGGATCCTTACCCGTACCGTTAATGATGGTATTGGTAAATACTATATGGTGCAGGTTGTTACCATTAATGCGAATGGCATCGCGCTGTGAGTTGATGATGGTGGTATTATCGTACTGCATGTTAAAGATGCCGGTGCCTGCAAAAAATTCAATAGCACCTCTCCGCTGATTCCACAGGTCGTAACTGGTGCCGCAGTTTTCAATCGTGTTTTCATAGAAATGAATAACATCGCCGGGGTATTCAAAACCAAAGCCGGCAAATTCATTGGTAAACCGTATGCCTGAACCTGCCATGCCATCTTTAATATAGTTGTGGTGTACCTGGTGGCCTGTACCGCCAAAGAGGGCAATACTGCCGGCCCGCCAGTTATTTTCAATGGTATTATTGCTGAATGTATTATTGCGCTCCTGCACCGACCCCTGTACATCGCTGGAAGGCCACATGGCCAGTCCATCATCGCCGTTATTGCGTACGCTGCATTGGGTTACCGTAGAGCCTGACGTGCCAACGCAGAAATTAACGCCGTCGGCATAGTTATTACGTATCCGGCAATTGGCAATGGTCAGGTTGCGGGTTACATCAACGGGGTAGGGCGCGTCGTAGCCGCCGATCCAGAACCCGCATTCAAAATGTTCTACCCAAATATCATGGATACTCGATCCGTTGCCATAGGTACCCATGAAGCCTTTGTAAATTTTGTATTTCTGCCCGTCGCGCGGGTTTACTTCATCATACTTCAACCGGTCGTTGTTAGCGGTACCCAACGTGAAGTGGGCAATTTCCACGCCGCTGCTCCGGGCCATGAAGCCTCCGTAAAATTGTTTATCCGTTGAAAAGTAAACCTGGGTGTGCCAGATGCCTGCGCCGGTTATTTTCATATTGGTCACGTTCAGCGTCAATTTATCGCTTAGTAAAAAACGGCCAGCCGGTATATACACATTTTTTCCCTGCGAGGCTGCCGCCGCAATACAGGCATTAAAGGCGGCATAATCGTCGGTGGCATCGTTGGCTGCAGCGCCATAATCTGTTACAGAAAGATAACCTGCAGGTTGAGTAATGGCAACCGGCACGGGTTCCAGCTCAATAAAGTCGACCCCATAGGTTATACCATCATTGTTTACTTTTTGAATTTTAATGGTGTCGCCTGTGTTGATCGTATTGTCAAGCGTAAAATGTACTTCATCAAACCGCATAAATGTTTTTGTACGGGGTGTTTGATAAGGGTCTCCCTCGCCGCCAACATCAAAATACTGATAGGCCCAGTAAGAACTAAGGCTTATGGTCTTTGCCAGTACATTATTTACATACAGGTTTAATGATCCGCTAAGCCCGGTGCCGGAGCTGTTATCGGGCATGGTGAAACGCAGGTTTACCCCCCTGGCTGCTGATGTGGTTTTCCATTGTACGTAGGAGCCGGCGGAGGGCAGACTTACATATCTTTGGTTGGAGGCTTCGGATGCAATGTCTGATTGCACAAACTGCACCGAGGATTGTAAGGAAGCGCTACCGCCAGAAGTGCCGTTTTCCGATTCGTACCTGGTATACGGCATATTGCTGGCGCCCCTTGGTAAGCCATCGCTTTGCGCCTGCAGGCACAAGGGTGCGTAGCAAGCGAACAGTAAAACAAAATGAGATACAATTTTTTTCATAAATGGGATCTGGTTTTATAGCCTGTTGGGCTAACCGCACCTGCCTGCTCGGCAGGCACGTAGGATAGCCTGTCACCAGGCCTGGTGTTTAATGATATGGCAAAACGCAAAACGCAAAACGTGAAACGTGAAACGCAAAACGCGCAACGCTCTCCATGAAGAAGGGGGTAATAGGTGCGTAGGGGGATTTAAATGCGCGCAATGCTAAACGCGAAACGCTGAATGCGAAACGCGAAACGCTAAATGCTAAATGCTAAACGCAGAACGCGAAACGCAAAATACAGATCACGAAAGAAGCGTTCAGCGTTTCAGCGTGTAAAGTAAACCAAGTGAGTGGTCAGTACCAATTAGTATTGGTGGAATATATACAATTGGGGAAAAGTTCAATGTTTTTGTAAAGACAGTGGTGTATAAATCAACGGGTTAATATTACAGTTTGTTTTTTTTAATATAACGAAGGTATAGGCGATCACTCCTTGGTTACATGCATTACCCGTTTCTTTTGCCTGATCTCAAACTGCAGGTGCAGGTGCTGGTTGTTAACCAGGTCGGCGGTTTTGCTGGCTTCTGTAACCCTGAAGTTGTCATCAAAAACAGCCTGATTAACATGTATGATGTAATTTCCTGCCGGTAGGTTAAATGAATATTCCCCGTTACTATTGGTAAGGGTATTGAAGACGGCGCCATCGGATGCGACCGCAGTTATCCTGATGCCATCCAGTTGCATGGTAAGCGAGCTTTGCTCGTCGCGAAGCAGCACCAGGTGGCCGCTTATTACGTTACTGGGGGTAAAAGGAATGAAACAGACTTTTTGGTCCTTTCCCGGCCTGAATACCTGCCTGAAACCTTGCCTGGGCATCCAGCCTTCAAGGCCTGCGATCTGGCTGAGATCGATAATGAACTCTTTGTCGTCTGTATTCTTAAAGATCAGTTCGCCTTTGGGGTTGCTTAACAACAGGTCGTTATTTACAAGCACCCTGGCCTGGGTTACCCATGCTGACGCTTCATCTGGCCAGCCGTTATTATTTTTATCGAGGTATAATACGATCTTGAATGAGCGGGATGTCTCGTTTTTATAAACAGGCAGTTGCAGTCTTTTACGAATGGTCAGGTTCACGAGCGGATCTTCTTTTCGCGACATATTAACCTGTGTGGTGAGCCCGATATCGATGCCCGTTTTGGGTGATGAATATTGAATATTGTTGTACAGCAGAAAGAAAGATGCGCCTGTTTGTTGTTCGCTGAGATAATTTGCCTGCAAGCGGCAAAAGATATTTTTCCTGGTCCAGGGTAATTCTACAAAGGGCGATACCTGTATGCGGTTATAAGCTACCGGTGTTTGCAGGTATTGCTTGATCTCGTAATAATAATAGGGGCCTTTGTCATACCGTACCTGCATACCGTACCGGTCATTCTGTATATTAATAAAATTGGTGAAGCTTTTGAAATCACCGGTTGTGGGCATAGCCGGCGTATTTCCCCGTTCTGCATTGGAAAAAGCCGATAACCACCAGCGATCGTTTATTTGCCAGTTCATGTTCACCGAAACTTTATACATGTTGCTTTGCAATGCGGTAGCGCTGTCCTGCACCTGTGTTAGTATGCCGGGTGATACTACCAGCGAAAATTGTTTGCGCTGCCACCCCAGTCGAAGTCCGTATTCCTGATTATTAATAGTAAACAGGTAGTTTACCAATGAATCGCCGGTATGGTTATAGGCTCTTTTGTTGAGTTCGAAGTAAGGTCCGGCAAAAAAATTATTGATCAATAAACGCGCTTCATGCAACTGGTAATGCGATCCTTTGTTGAGTCCGGGAAAATTTTCCGAATACCGGGAGATGGTAGAGGTGACCTGGTAATGTTTTTTTTGCATGTTAAAATGATAACCTGCCTGCCAGGCTACCATGGCGGTATCAAGCTTTGACCGGGTTATTTTTTCCAGACCGCTTCCTCCTTCAACAGAAAACCGGGTGTCCTTATCAATATTCCATTCCAGTTTATTTAATAACAACGAGCTGGTTTGCTTTTTCTCCCCATCGCGGTTTACAAATGCATTGGCATGCCAGGTAAGTGCTTTAAGAACGGGGGTGCTGAGCTTTACATTAAATTGTTGGGTATTGCCAAGGCGGCTTTTTACGCCCATTACTTCTATGGAATTATTTTGTAACCCGGCATATTGCACCCGAAGGCCGGTGCCGTCGATCAAAAAGTTATTAAAGTCGATGATGCTGCCACCTGTAAGCCGCCAAGGCCCATGTACATATTCCAGGGTAGCCTTTTGGGTATTAGCTGCAGATGTTCGATAGTAGTTATTGGTTTGCAACAATACATTCAGTTGTTGATCATTTTTTAGTTTCAGGTAACCACGAACATTAAAAAAGGCAAAGGGTTGTTCACCTGCCAAATTCTGTAAATTCAGCTCCATGGACAATGGCATTTTGTTGAAGCTATAGTTATCGCCACTGTATATAAAGCCCAGCCGGTTTATTTGCTGATTCAACATTTTAGTTTCGCCCTTCGAATTCTTTATGAATATGGTTATTTCATCTTTTTTTAACAGCTGTATGTCTTTGGGCGATAACAATACCTGCGCGGGTATGGTGCGGGCTTCACCGGGTAGCAGCGTAACTGCATAATTTTTTTTGGCAATATTCAGGGTGAGATCGGTTCGAAAATCAAAGCTATAGGTGTCGGCGCTGTTCCCTGTATTTTCCAGGTAAATATTAAAAGCAACCTGCTTGTCCGTTTCCATAAAAACAACAGCAGGTTGCTTTAGTACTGCTTTCCATTTTATGTTCTCTTTGGGCCGGGTATAAAACTGCGTATGTATAACCTGGTTCAGTTCTTTCATTCGAATTTCAACGTTAAAAGGATGCCACGTTAAAAGCGGTATGTTTTTTACCAATGTAAAACGGATGGGGATGACCTGGTTTTCACCGGGCCGGATGTCGGTCTCTACAATATTGCCTGTGATCAGGGATGCAATTTCGGGTGCGGAAATAACCAATTGCACATGCATTGAATGGTTACTGTTGTTTGAGAGGCTGATATTATTGAACGCGTAGTTGTTTTCTTCTGCCGGAACTGAATCATTCAGGAAATGAAATTGTATTAATGCCGGCAGACTATTGTTTGGTTGGGCAACTACCGTAGTGATGCGCGTGAGCAGCAGCCACGTAATTATAAGAAGGGTACGGAGAAAGCAATATGTAGAAGCTGTTTTCACTTTCTTTTGTTTTACATCGGAGTAGGAGGCAGGAGGTAAGAAGTAAGAGGTATGAGGTAAGAAATTCATGATCTTCGTATTTCCGACT
>DASUVL010000393.1:0-5180 GCA_036379015.1 Niastella sp. | reverse complement strand
GATTTGTATTGGCCAATACAAAGTGGAACAACGAAACGCTTGTTTGTAACTTCTTCTACTGTTGGATCCTTTTTCTACGTAGTGAACAGTGAAAGCGGTTAATCATCCAGGTGCGTTTGTTCTATACAAATATAATATTGGAGAAAGGCGAAATCCAAATTTTCCGCGTAATGACTCGTAATGACTCGTTTTCACTCGTTTTGACTCGTTTTTAAAATGGATTTAGCAATTTTGGAGAGTCATTCGCCACCCTATTTTTTGTGCGATTGGATGTAAGTCAAGGTGTGCTAAAAGGATTATTAAAGGAGAGGCCAGAAAGGTTGATGAGTAACTTTTGTAATTTAAAACGGGTAAAAAGAATTTTTGGAGTATGGTTTTGAATTCAAAATGGGGTGAAAATAATTTTTGGGGTATGGTTTTAAATTCAAAATGGGGTGAAAAGAATTTTTGGAATATGGTTTTAAATTTAAAATGAGGTGAAAATAATTTTTACGGAATGGTTTGTAAACGCAAACAGAGTGAAATTAATATAGAAACGGACTCGGTTCTGACAATATAAAATGCCCCCTAACTATAAACAGATGTTTCAGTTCGAAGGCATTATTTGTAAGAATAAGTAAGGGATTGCGTTATAAGGAACCTGGCATCAATCGGTGTTGAAACCAGGGTCAATGTATTTTAATGCATTACGTGTATCTTCTTCAGGGAGGTGGTTAAGTTTACAGAACTCTTTTATGGTTACATGATCGTTTTTTCCTTTTCCCAAAGCAAGGCGATTGGCCTGTAGTATCTCCTGGGCAGTACGTATGTGTTTGCCAAGTAACGCCGCCACCTCCTTGGAGGTAATGAAAAACTTGTAACCATCGTCCCGGCAGAACATTTTTTCCCCGAGCCGGTTTTCGTCGTGAAATTCCTGCCCTCGTTGTTTTAGTATTTCTATTGATTCGGCGGTGAGGTAATTTATATCGCCTATAACAGTCACAATCTCATCCCAGGGTTTCAATGCAACGGCAGTTTCACGCGCCCTTTTTTTACTTATTTCAGCTTGCTCTTTGGCATAATCTGAGTTTAAGAGTTCATCTTCTGTCATGGTAAAGTATTTAATTAGTGTATGAAATACGGTGATTAAGCTTTACCAATCAGAGCGCCTGTTTTCAATAGGGGTGGAATTATATGTAAAAGGGGGATTAGTGGGAGAGACCCAGGTTGATAAGTTTTAATGCTTCCCGGGTTTCGTCTTCAGCGAGGTGGTGAAGTTTACAGAACTCTTGTACGGTTATATCTTCATTTTTTCCTTTTCCCAAAGCCAGGCGATTAGCCTGTAGTATTTCCTGGGCAGTACGTATTTGTTTACCAAGTAACTTCGCCACCTGGTTGGCGTTTAAGAAATCATCTTCTGTCATGGTAAAAAGTATTTAGTTAGTGTGAAAAATACGGATACTAATCTTTACCAAGCAGAGCCTATTTTCTTTCAATAGGGCGCCGGAATTATGTGGAGTGAATAAAAGGCGCGTGTAAATATAATTAAGAAATATTTTCCGGAAAAGCGAGTGGGCTTGATCCTAATCAAGAACGAATTAGCAAGCGAAATCATTAATGGCAAATGAACCATTATAGCACTTATAAGTTATACATTGCAGCATAACCTCATCTCACCGTCTTCCACACTCCTTATCGGTCATAAAATTTAGTAGCGCGCTGTGTTACATTGCAGCGAAAATGGTATGTCAACTTCTTCATGGAAATAGCTAACAGTCAGACGATCCTTAATTTTCAGGCGGGAGATGAAAAGGCTTTCCGTCAGGTATTCGAGCATTTTTACCCGGCTCTTTTGGCATTTATCAGAAAATTAACCGGTAGCCAGGAGGAGGCAGAGGACATTTCGTTGAACGCTTTCCAGGCGCTTTTTAATCGTTGTCGTTTATTCAATACAGAAGATAATATAAAAGCATTCCTGTACATCAGTGCTCGCAATAGCAGCTTGAACTATTTGAAATCGAAAAAGCGTATTGAAGAAAAACAAAAGCGATTTGCAGCACGCATGCAGAACGATACGGCGCTGCAGTATGAATATGAGATGAAGAGCGAAATTGTGGAAGCCATCAGCAACGCTATTGAAAATTTACCGGAAGAATGTAAGAAGATCTTCAAGCTACTCATCTATAAAGAACTAAAGCCGGCGGAGGTAGCAGACATGCTGCAAATTTCCGTTAGTACCGTGTATAATCAAAAAAGCCGTGCGGTGCAGGCGTTGCGGATCATGCTTTCAGAAAATTCCATGGCTATTGCCTGGCTGTTACTCACTATTGCCCGGCTACAAATTGATATCCTTCACCCTGCCTGCGGTATCCAGCCCTAAAGTTTTTTTCAAATACTTCCTGATGTTGTAGAGAATTCGTGGAACCGAATTGTTTCTATTATATATATGTTATCAAATTAATACTAAAAGGAGCTGATCAAATAAACCATTACACCAAGTGGAGAATTATAAGGGAATCACCGAATTGTTATTGAAGCATATCCGGCAAGAGCTTACGGGGGAAGAATCTGAATACCTGGCAAATTGGGCAGCGGAGTCTACAATAAATGCGGCGTTCCTCGATGAGATTTCCAATACACCTGAACTCATGGCAGAGGTACGAGATTATTCAGCGGCGCAGCAGATCAATTTGAATGAGGCGTGGGAAAAAATGAAAGCAAGAGGGTGGGATGTTCCGGTAACCGATCAGCCCAGTAAGATAGTTCGCATGTCATGGTGGCGATATGCAGCAGCAGCGGTGATTGTTCTTTCTGTATCCATCGGCGTGTATATGTTGCAGCAATCACGTAAACCATCCGCACCAGCGATTGTACAAACGACTCTGAAATCAGATGTAACACCCAAAACGAGCCATGCGATCCTGACACTCGATAATGGCGAAAAAATTATATTGGATAGTCTGCAGCCCGGCTTACTAGCCACCCAGGGAAATAGTCAAATTGTAAAACAAGAGAATGGCGTACTCAGTTATTCAGCTGGTGACAATCGTAAAGGAGCTAAGCTCATATACAATACGGTGACCGTGCCCAAAGGAAGTGATGTAGTCTATTTACAATTATCAGATAGAAGTAAGGTATGGTTGAATGCAGCATCCTCTATCAGATACCCGGTAGCGTTCAATGACTCAGTGCGACAGGTTGAAATTACAGGCGAGGCGTATTTTGAGGTGACAAGCGTTAGCAGTGGGGGCGCCTACGACAAGTCTTCGGCGCCCAATGGGAAACAAACATTCATTGTCAGTAAGGGGAACATGAGCGTGGTGGTGCTAGGGACAAAATTCAATGTGAATGCTTACGAGAATGAAGAAAACATTAAAGTGACTTTGCTGGAGGGCAGTGTAAAAGTGCAATCCGGCGTGGGTAGCCAGAAAATTAAACCAGGACAGCAGGCAGTTTTAAATAACAATACAATTAATGTAGTGAATGAAGTGGACCTGGAGCAGGTGATGGCGTGGAAGGATGGAAAGTTTGTTTTTAATAATAGCAATATACAATTGATCATGCGCCAGATGGAACGCTGGTATGATCTGGAACCAACCAGGTTCGAAAATGCAGCCGTAAAGCAATGGGCCTTCAATGGAGAGATCTCACGGTATAATAGTGCATCGAAAGTGTTGCAACTGTTGGAGAAAACAGGCTCAGTGAAGTTTGCGATGGAAGGAAAAAAAATAGTTGTAAAGCAACCATAGTCATGCAGCTTTGCCTGGTGCAAGCCAGGCGCTCGTACCCCGAGTGTAATTAACCTAACATATATCATAATTCTAGCCGGATCCTAACCGGAGGGCATTGCCCACCATCCGCGTGTCGCCAAAGCTTTAGACGCTTGCGCCAGAGCTTCAGCGTCGGAGCACGGAGGCACAAGCTTTTGCGGAGGTGGGGCTGACTTTGATAACTTGTTCCATTAAGCATTAGGCCACATCCATTCACTATTTGCAGGAAAAATTGACTTACCTGGTTTTAGCGCGTTGACTGCTTTGAACATACTACAGTGCTAAAAACAGAAAAGCCAACAATGCTGACACATTGAAGGCTTTTGAAATGTCAACCTGTGAAACTTCGCGGCATCACATTACTAACATTTCAATCCAAAGTTATGCAAATTATCGTTTGCAAACGAGTGCTTTTATTGCCTGGAATAGGCAATAAAGGTGCTACACCAAAACAATGCTTAAGAGCCGTAACAGGCACCACCAAAATGCTGCGACAAGCAGTACGAATTATGAAATTGACTGCGATATTATTGCTGGGGGCATGTATCCAGATCCATGCTGCGGGGTATGGGCAGAAGATAACATTGTCGGAGCGCGATGCACCGATAGAGAAGGTGTTGAAGAAGATACAACAGCAGACCAGCTACAAATTTTTATATACTTCACAATTGTTGGAGCGAACTCCGAAGGTTACTATTTCTGTCAGGGATGCCAGCGTGGAGGAGGTGCTTGATGTGGTGTTGAAAGGCCAGCTATTGGATTATGAGGTGGAGGGGAATACGGTGGTGATAAGGCCGAGAAAAAGTACATCCATTACTGAGGCGCCACCCTTAACGTTAGCACCTCCGATAGAAGTGCGGGGTGTTATAACAGATGAAAATGGGGCGCCGGCACAGGGGGTGAATGTTTTGGTGAAGGGGACGAATAAAGGGACGACGACTAATTTGAAGGGTGAGTTTGTGCTTAATAGCGTTGATGATAATGCTGTGTTGCTTATATCATCGGTTGGGTATGATAGGCAGGAGATACTTGTTAAAAAGAAAACATTTATTAGTACTCAATTAAGGGTGGCAGTTGGGAATTTGGATGAGTTGCAGGTGATTGCTTATGGAAAAACATCTAAACGATTTAATACAGGTAATGTGGCCACTGTGCAAGCATCAGATATAGAAAAGCAGCCTGTACAAAATCCTTTACTTGCTTTGCAAGGCCGTGTGCCCGGCTTATTGATTACTCAAAACTCGGGGGTGCCGGGCGGTGGAATTACAGTTCGCATACAAGGACAGAACAGTATTAGTAGAGGAAGCGACCCTTTATATGTAATTGATGGAGTACCTTATTTTGCTCAACTACCATCAACAGGAAACGATGCGATATTAGGTAGTTCTGGAGGATCAGGCTTTGTGGAGGGTAATACGAATGGAAGCCCGT
>DASUVL010000392.1:0-4893 GCA_036379015.1 Niastella sp. | reverse complement strand
ACAGTATATATCTGATCGTATTTTTGTTGCAGCAGTTGTTTTAAGGAAACCTCTTTTCCTTCCCGGTCGGGAATACTTAACAAGCCCGGCGGTTTATTTATTACTATGAAATGATCGTTCTCGAAAACGATCTCAGGTGATACTTTAACCACGAGCAGCTGTTTTGTTTTTTGTAAAAGAGGAGTTCAGGTATTTCAAAAGGCGTACTTCTTTTTCGGTCAGGAAACGCCATTTGCCTCTGTCTACATTTTTCTTGGTGAGGTTAGCATACATAACCCGGTCAAGATTGCGAACATCATAACCGAGTTGTTCAAATATGCGGCGAACGATGCGGTTGCGACCACTGTGAATTTCGATACCGATAACACTTTTATCTTTTGGATCGGCATACGCCAATAGATCGGGCGCTATAAAACCATCTTCGAGGGTAATGCCATTCACGAGGGAATCGAAATCTTTTTTTACGAGGGGCTTATCGAGTTTTACTTCGTAGATCTTTCTTATTTCATAGCTGGGATGCGATAGCTTTTGGGCCAATTCCCCATCATTGGTGAGTAACAATACACCGGTTGTATTTCTGTCTAAACGACCGATGGGATATACCCTTTCAGGAGTAGCGTTACGTACTATATCCATAACCGTTTTTCTGCCTTGCGGATCTTCGGTAGTGGTGATAAAATCCTTGGGTTTGTTGAGCAGGATATAGACCAGATTTCTGCGGGCGAACAACATCTTGCCATTTACTTTGATCTCGTCCTTATCGGTCACTTTATGACCGGGTTCCAGGATCTTGGCGCCGTTCACAATTACTTTACCGGACTTTACTATTTCAACAGCATCGCGGCGCGAACAGATACCTGCATGCGCAATGAACTTGTTTAAAGGCATGGAGCCGGCTGGCTTAACCGATTCTGGTTCCGGTTTTTGGTTTGTTGTTTGTGCTTGGGTTCCTGTTTTTTGAAATTTCCCGGTATTGCTTTCTGCTTTTCCCGACTTGTCGGGATAGCTTTCTGCTTTTCCGGCTTGTGGCTTGATGCTTAAAGTTGGCTTTCTATTACCTTCCGTTTTCCCGGTGCTTCGTTGCCTGGGTGCCCCTGATGCATCGGGGCCTTTGCCCATCGGTTTTATGCCTGGAGCTGATTTTTTCTCAAAACGCTGTTCTTTGCCCTCTGACCCTTGCTCTGTATTTCTTGTTATTTGTGGTTTGTAACCTGGGGTTTTACCAGCATTTCTTCCGGCTTTCTCGCTACCTCGTTGTCCATATGCCTCGTTGCCTTGTTGTCCTTTGGCTTCGTAGCCTTTGCCTGTTCCGCCTGATCGGGACGGTTTGAAGCCAGCAGTGGATCTTTTCTCAAAACGTTGTTCTTTTCCTCCTGGTCCACGCTCTGTATTCCTTGAGCCGCCTGGTCGGGACGACTTGAAGCCTGAGGTTTTACCTGTATTTCTTCCGGCTTTCTCGCCACCTCGTTGCCATGTTGCCCCCGATCCATCGGAGCCTGAATTTCTTGCAGCTTGTTCCTTTCTTCCTCTATCGGGCTTGTAACCAGTAGCTTGTCCCTGTGATCTGGCCTCCCGGGCTTCCTGTTTTTTCTTTTCGAAGAATTCTTTCGTTTCCTGACGGACTTTTTTCTTTTCCTGACGAATGCGCTCTTTCTTTTTAGCGCCGCTGTCAGTTTGACCCATAAATTTCTTAAAAGGTTGTGCCATGTGTAGTAGTTTGCTGTTTTCCAACAGTAGTGAGCGGCGAAGGTACAAAATAAAAAACTCTCCCGGTTTTTGACCAGGAGAGCCACATTTGATAACAAACAGCGTAGCTTTTATGATTGAACAGGCGGTTGTTGCCTGTGGTGTTTATGATGTTTCTTTTGCTGTTCCATTTTTTGCAATTGTTCTTCGGTAAGAATTGATTTCAGGTTTTCGTGCTGTTGTTCTTTAAACTTCTTCAATTCTACTTTTTTCTGGTCTTCGGTCAGTGATTTGTCTTCACGAATGGCCTTAAATTTCTGTCCCATGTCTTCATGGTTCTTTTTCAAGGCTGTTACCTGGTCGTCGGTTAGGTTCAATTCTTTTTTCATGTGTTCTAACCGGCGGGCACCATGCTTTTTCATATCACCCCTGTGCTCCCGCTTCATCTTTTTCAGACTGGCCTTTTGCTCATCGGTCAGCACCTTTTCCATTTTTTCATGATGGTCTTTACGAATGGTGGCCATCTTGCTTTTCCACTCCGTTACGGTTATTTTGTCTTCGCTCTTTTTTAAATCGGTCATTTGTTGCTTATAATCCTCGTTGATGCTCTTTACTTCAGTTTTTTGTTCATCTGTTAAATTGAGTTGTTGCAACTTATCCATCCGGTGATGGCCTTTAGGGCGATCGGTTAAGCCGGTTGACTGATCCTGCGCACAGGCGCCTGTTACTACAAATGCTGCCAACGCCATTCCTATTAATGCTTTTTTCATATACTCTTATTTTTACTGTTTAGATGCCATTGAAGGGGTTTCACTTCCGGCAAGGTTTGTTAAATAAATCTTGTAAACAGTATTATAGACGGCGGTTTGGTTGGCAGGTTTAATCGATGTAAGAAATTGTTCGTAGATGGAGGATCTGGCGGATGAACGGTGAGGAAAGTTAAAAAGTTAACAGAGCTTGCCCCGATGGGTGGGGGTTGAAAAGTTGACAGCTATCGGTGATTGCCGAATGGTTTCAAAAGCCAAAGCTGAGGGCGGAAAGGTGAAAGCGGAATGCGAAATTTTTCCAGTTGATTAGCGAACCGAACCCTGAAGAGTGCGACGCAAGGGACGCCCAATAGGGTGTTAAAGCCTGGTACATTCGACCCTTGCCTTTACTTTAACATTCAACATTCAATATTCAATATTCATTATTGCTGATTGTCGTCCATGGCCATCTGATCTTTGTTAGCCAATTGACCGCACGCGGCATCAATATCTTTACCGCGGCTGCGGCGCAGGCGGGCGTTTACCCGGTTGCGTTCGAGGTAATTCATGAATTGCTGTACGGTAGCCTCTTCGGGCTTTTCAAAGCGGGCGGCATCGATGGGATTGTATTCGATGATGTTCACCAGGTCGGCAGGCACCTGACGGTAAATTTTAATAAGTTCATCGGCATCCTTTAAACTGTCGTTAAAATCTTTGAACAGGATGTATTCGAAGGTGATCTCGTTTTCTGTTTGCTTATAGAAATGATTCAGGGCTTCGATCAGCGCTTTGAGGTTGTTGGTCTCATTAACAGGCATGATCTCATTGCGCTTTTTATCGTTTGCAGCGTGCAGTGATAACGCCAGCTTGAACCGCACTTTATCATCACCCAGTTGTTTGATCATTTTGGCTACACCGGCCGTAGAAACCGTAATACGGCGGGCGCTCATACCCAATCCATCGGGTGAGGTAATGCGTTCGATAGCCTTTAGTACATTCTTATAATTAAGCAGGGGTTCGCCCATGCCCATAAATACAATATTGCTCAGCTTTTTATTGTACACGCGTTCGCATTGCTGGTTCATCAAAACCACTTCATCATAGATCTCATCAAACTCCAGGTTGCGTTTGCGGTCCATATAACCGGTTGCGCAGAATTTGCAACTTAGCGAACAACCGATCTGAGAAGAAACACAGGCGGTCTTGCGTTCGTCGGTAGGAATAAGCACACCTTCTACCAGGTGTTTATCAACGGTACGGAAACGTGATTTAATAGTACCATCGGCAGAATACTGTGTTGCATCAACGGTTAAAGCCGGCAAAGAAAAGTTTTCAGTCAGTTTAGCCCGCAGCTCTTTGCTCAGGTTGGTCATGGCTTCAAAAGAATGGGCCTGTTTCAGCCAAAGCCATTCATACACCTGTTTGGCGCGAAATTTCTTTTCGCCCAGGGTTTCAAAATACTGCTCCAGCTCACTAAGGCTCAACTGCCTGATATTCTTATTCGCCAATTTTAACATGGCGCAAAGGTACAAAGACTGGTGTGGATTAGCTAATGGGGGCTTAATCTACTAAACCAGAGGTTGTAAATGCTTGCGTTTGAATATTTTATAAATCTTGTAGGGTTAATCCTCTATTTTGGGCGGGGTAAATTTTTGTACATCGAATGCTGCTGGTGGCAACAGATCGGGCATTACTTTCTGCTTCGATAAAAAATACTTGCGGTTCACCGATGTATCCCGTTTCAGATTTGCATGTTTGTATAAGTTGATCAACTTTGCAAACAAAATGCGTAATTCCATGGGTTCCTCGTAATGGCCATATGCCGATGAACGGGTGACCTTATTTCCATGAACAATAGAAACTCCCAATGTTTCCTGATCTGTCGACGGGGTTTGGTAGAATGTGCGTAAAGAATCAATGGGAAGGTTCCTGATCTTATTGACGATTGAATTGTATTCAGTTTCATTAATTCTTCCGCTGAAACCGCCTGTAATTGAAGTATACTCATCTCCATAATAGCGAATATTTCGTGACGAGTCAATTTCAAGGGACATTATAGGGCAATTGCCAAAACATCCCGAACTGGCAAAGTAGATAGTGGTTGGTGTGATCTTGTTTTTAGCATGAACTCTTGATAACATTACTTTATATTCCTGTTTTACCCCAGCTAATAGAACGAGTGAATCTTTAGTCAGCTTAACTATTGGAAGTTTACTCTCCGTATTATTTCTCTCAAAGTCAATATATTTTAAATACAATGTATCTTTTGTGATCTCATATATAAAGGTGTCATTCATTAAAGACTTCTGATAGGTAGAATCTGCAAAGCATACAAATATCCTGAAATCATCCGTGTATTCCGGGCCTTGCTCCAGGCCAACCCAATCACCTTTAATGAGGTTAGCAAAATTATTTTTGTCTTCTTGTGGTCGACAGGCAGAGAGAAAGCAAATGAACGATA
>DASUVL010000391.1:0-2074 GCA_036379015.1 Niastella sp. | reverse complement strand
CTTTGAAATGGATTGGTGGTGGTAAGTATATTCAACGTTTAACCGTAAGTGCTATTGGAAGGAACCTGTTATTGATTGTGCCAAAATCTAACGCATGGGGCGATCCTGAGTTTAACTATTCTTCTACCAACAATACGTATGGTATTAGTAGTTCATTCCAGTCACCTGCCTCCAGGTTATTTGGCGGATCAGTAACAGTACAATTCTAATTAATTTTTAAAGTTTTAATCAATGAAATATTTCAATATAAACAGACGAATATGTATTGCAGTGCTGGCGCTGATCATTGTTGGCACGGGTTGCAAAAAAAGTTTCCTGGATATAAATGACGATCCTAACCGGGTTACGGATAAAAATATAACGCCCGAACTACTTTTTCCACAAGGTGCTAATGGTGTAGGCGCCCGCCTGTCCAGCGGTAACTTTCAATTCCTTCAAAACTGGATGGGCTATATGTCACCATCCGGCGATTTTTCTATTCAACAGGATGAAACAACCTATAATATTGATTTTAGTTTTGCTGATGTATTATGGCAAAATCACTACAGTGTGCTTTATGACCTGGACTTAACCAAACAAAAAGCTAGAGCTAAGAATGATTCAGTATTAGCCGGAGCTGCCATGATCTTATCGGCCCGGCTTTTCCAGGACCTGGTAGACATGTATGGTAGCGTACCCTATTCACAGGCTTTCCAAACCAATATTTATCGCCAGCCGGCTTATGATAAAGGGGAGGATGTATATGCTGCCTTACAGAAAAGTCTTGATACGGCTATTACTTATATGAAAGCAACAGCCAGATCTACTTTTATGGCGATTGATATTGTAAATGGAGGGAATAAAACGCTATGGACAAAATTTGCCAATACCCTCAAATTGCGGATGCTGATTCGTCAGTCGCAAGTACCTGGTTTTAATCCTTCAGCAGAAATTGCCAAGATCCAAAACAACGGAGGCGTATTGCAACCAGGCGAAGATATAGATGTGAATCCCGGGTATGTGAATGAGGTTAATAAGCAATCTCCTTTCTACGCAACCTGGGGCAAAACACCTACAGGCGCCGAGGCCAGTACCAGTACAAGGGCGAATGATTATTTTGTACATCTGCTGTCTACCACCGATCCCCGGCTTGAACGCTTCTACAATGCACCTGCTACGGGCGGAAGTATTACAGGCACGGTATATGGTCGGGCTGCAGGAAATCCGGATGGCGCACATAGTTCCACGATAGGAGTCGGTTTGGCAAACAGTGCTTCTCAAAACCAGTGGATATTTCCCGCTTTTGAAAGCCTGTTTCTGGAGGCTGAAGCTAAAGCCAGGGGCTGGCTTGCCGGTAATGCTCAAGCCACGTATGAATCGGCAGTAACCGAATCTTTCGTATGGTTAAAAGTTCCCGATTCTTTGAATGAAGCCCAGGATTACCTTGATAATGTTGATATTGCCAATTGGGCAAATGCGGGTTCAAGTGCCCTGGAGCAAGCAAAGTTTATTACGTTTCAGAAATATATAGCACTCTGCGCCATTGATCCCGTTGAATCGTGGAGTGATTTGAGAAGATTGAATATGATACCGGGTAAAGGTTATATTTCTGATAATCCAGGCAAGCTTTCAAGCAGCCTTCCTGTTCGGTTATTATATCCGCAAAGCGAGTATACTACCAATGGGGCTAACGTGCGGGCTCATGCACCTAAAGACCAGTTTGAAACCAAAATATTCTGGCAACCTTAAATTGAACAATGTAAATAAATAATTATGAAATTATACATTATAAAATTAACTTTAATAGTATCCCTGGTTTCATTAAGCCTGGCGGGCTGTTTGAAGGACAATGCGTATGAAGACCAGAAAGTACAATCAACCCGGTCAGAGGGATCGCCGAAAATAATAGAGTTGAAAATTACTGCAAACAGCTCTAGCAATTTTTTATTGAAGACCTACGCGAACAGCAATAATGATACAACCCTTGATCTGCCGATTAATCTGGCAACACCAGATGTAGCCCCTGAAGATATAAATGTTACGGTATCTATAGATACAATGTCGGTACACTATTACCATGACATTGATACTACCA
>DASUVL010000390.1:0-3948 GCA_036379015.1 Niastella sp. | reverse complement strand
CGCTTCGCGGGAGGGTATATGCTTATGCAATATACGGGTGAAATAGCAAACAGGTTGGTCAATACCTGTTAATAGATATCAACATGACAACAAATAGCCATGGAAGGTTGCTGCTGTCCTAAAAATAAAAGGTAAACTGGTAATAGTACTATGCGCTGATACGTAAAAACCTTTAACAGATTTACGTGAAAACACTTTTGATCAGGGGGGGTACGAAACCCCATCAATATTCTATAATATAGCGTGTGTGTAATTATCTTTTGATGACCACCCTCGAACCAACGGGTAATATCCCATCCAGCTCATCAAGATCTTCATTTTTTAAAGAAACACAACCATTGGTCCAGTTGGTAAAATCGTCAACCACCAGATCGTCATGAGGCCATGTGCCATGTATGGCAATACCGCCACCTATTTTAGCGCCTTGTGGTATTACTCCTTTGGCTTTGCGTTCTTTGAACTTACTCCAGCTTTCCTGGGTTGGAAAATCCAGCATCAGCATCTTATGCCATTTCTGATGAGGCTTTTTGTAAGTGATCTTGAACGTGCCTTCGGGCGTGCGGCGATCGCCTTCCACGAGCTTGTCAGAAAGGTCTTTGCTGCCAAATACAACGGGATAGGTAGCGTACCATCCTTCTGCATCAAATACCTGCAACTCGTAATCAGATTTATCTACCACCACATATACCTCACCTACAGGCTTCGTTCTCAATAAATTCTTTTTAATAACCCTTCTTTCGATGGTTTTAAATGCCGCTAATCCTATAACGGAAATAATGATCAGGCCTGCAATTAGCCACTTAGATTTCATAAGTAAACCTGGTTTTAAGCGTAAAGACCAAGCAATTGATTAATGGGTTTAAAAATAAAAAAAATTTGTTTCACATATCCAATATGTGGATAATGGATAGCGCACAAATCAAAACGTCGATTGCCGGTTCTTATTTTTTTTGTGAAAGACTTTTAACAGATTTTTTTTGCAATATTAAGCACGAAAAATGAATGTCATTGAAAATCAAGTAATCCTATTCATGCGCACCTACAAACAAATTTGTATCCAGAGTTCTGAAATAAATAAAAAAAACCGTCCCGCTTAAGGCGGAACGGTTCCTGTTCATGGCTATGTTACTTAATACTACCAGTTACTTAATCGCAATCCTAAATTATAAGGTACTTGATCGAGTCCTTTTTCAAACATGCTTTGCGAAGCTAATGAGCCATATAATTTTACAGGCCCTAAACTTAATTCGCCAATGTAAGAAAGCTTCCAGGGGCGCAGATCAAAATCATCGCGTTCTTTTTGCTTGCCATCTGGATTGGTGACGGTTTTTTGACGGCTCGAATACAGGTAACCGCCGCTGGCGCCTACGCTAAAACCAAAACCTCTCTTTCGATGTGGTGTGAAATTGAAATTCAACATTAAGGGAATGGTTATATAATCGGCGGCCAGCTTATTTTTTGAGTAGCTTTTGGAATTATCGTATATCACGGTGGTGGGATTGGTCAAAAATTTTATTGGCTCTTTATACCGGTAGTTATTCAATTCTACACCTAATCCATATTTCAGGTTCACCACGTTTTTGGTGATGTTCAGTTTTTGCATGAACACCCAGATGTTTACGTTCACTGATTTGCCGGTGCGTAATTTGAAATCGTCTTTATCAAGGCCGGGTGCAAAGCTTGTTAATGGATAATTTGTTTTATCGGTATAATTGGCAAAACCAAGGTCAACGATCCACCAGTTGGTGCTCACATTCGATTTCTTTTTGCGGTGGTACGTATTTGCATCCTGGTCTTTATCGCGGTCACGTTTCTTAATAATGATCATGCCGCCTACGCGAATGGTATCGCTTACCGTTTCTGTTGAATCTGTCTGGGCCATGCCGGTCAAGGACATACTTATCCCTATCAGGAGTATAATTGCCTGTTTCATCTTACTTTGTTTTAACTATTTAATGGTATTATTTTACAGCTATTTCAAAATTGGCTATACGTATGCCGCCTTTGCCATTGTCGTCGTGAGTTACCTTATCAACGACACGCGATACTTTGCGGAAAAAGCCCCGTAATGGTGTTTTATTTATTGACGTATTCAAAACATACGTTGGTGTTTGGTCTGTTTCATCTTCGGGTTTCTCTGCTACCGTGTTAACCGCTACTGGTTCGCTAAAGGTGTGTTGAGCGATTGCACTTTTAATAACTGGACGTTCATACGAATTGCCTACAGCTACATCAACCAGTTTGGCCGAAAAATGTTTTTCATTATCTGCAGGAGGCTCCGGTTGTTGTTTGCTTTTATATTGTACGTATACCGGTTGCTGAATGTTACGTGGCTTTGAAATATTTTTTTTATTGCTGCCTTTTTTGGTAATTGTTTCACCAGGTTGTTTGATATCACGGTCAGGGTCAACGGAAACAGGTGTTTCAACAACAGCCAATTCGTTTTCAGGTGTTGAATTTATTTCCTCTTTATTGTTTTTTGGTATAACAACTGGTTTTGCATTGCTATCGCTGGATGATTTTGTTGAAGGATCCGTTTGGGCTACTTCTGATTGGCCGGGATGAACAGATATATACCAGGCCAGGCTGCCAATCACCAGCAGGGCAATAGCTGCTGCAGTCAACCGCCACCAGGGGAATGCTACTATCCTGGAATCATCTTCTTCCGTGCGATACAGGTAAGTTTTATCAGGAAAGGTAAGCGTGTTATCAGGCACCAGCTTTGCCTGTTGTATCAGTTCAAATTCCGCCTGGTATTTCGGGTGTTGATATACGAACTGTTCAACCTTATCTTTTTGTTCATTCGTTAATTCATCGTCGCCGTACAGTACAAAATATTGTTCATAATTATGCTCGTTTACCAATATGGGTATAGCTAAACCTTTAAACAGGAGTTCTTTTTGTTCAAAAACGATGCGTTCATCAGCACGTAAAACCGACTGCTGCAACATAACCAGTTCTTCTTCCAGGTCAGGATGCTGTTGAATAAAGTTTTCAACTGCTTTGCGATCTGCGGCGCTCAGCTCATCATCAACGTACATCACAAAATATGCCTCGTAGTTATCACGGGTAATAACCTCCCGCTGCCCGCCACCGGTATGTGCAGAGAAATCATCTGTTCTTATATGATAAAAGTTAAATGACATTTTCAGGTTTTACCAGGTAATTTTTTAATTGAATACGGGCCCGGTGAAGATATACTTTTACCTGGCTTTCGTTAAGCCCGGTAATTTGTCCGATCTCTTCATACGAATATCCCTCATAATCTTTCAGTAATACCAGTGAACGCTGTGTTTCGTTTAACCGGCTCAATGCTTCTTCCAGAATTTTACGGGTGTTATACATGGGTTTGTCGTACACGGGTGTTTCTTCTTTGAATTCATCACGTAATTGAATACGTTTTACTTTCCGCAGGTGATCGATCATTTGGTTATAAGCAACCGTAAATAAGTAACTTTTGCATCGGGCATTATCTACATCCGCTCTATTGCGCCACATTTTTTCAAACGCAGCCTGAACAACATCCCGGGCATCCTCTTCATGGCGAAGATTTTTAAGGATAAACCGGTACACGTTGTCCGCATACTCAGCTACACATTGATTGTATTCTTTTTCGGTCATAAGCAGAACCTGACTGTTTCTGTTTGTTTTGCTGTGATACGCACCAGGGTGCTAAATAGTTACAACGAATTTCAATAAAAATGAAAAAGATCCCGAAAGGCGGGATCTTTTTCTATTGAAATGTTGATTGTCATCTTTTTAAAATTGAGCATTTGCTGCAATAGCACGGCTGAGCGACTCCCAGATCAGGAAATCACTCTGGTTTTTTTTATTACAACAATCTTTGTCTGATTGCAAACAATCCCGGCTAACCGGCTTTTTTGTAGAGTGGGATGTGGCAAAAACTAATATACCAGCCAAAGCCACCAATAGTATGAGGGTTGAACG
>DASUVL010000389.1:0-3431 GCA_036379015.1 Niastella sp. | reverse complement strand
GCAAACCGGCGGTAAGGAAGGGATACATTCTGAACACCTTGGTTTTATACTGGCAGAAATGCAATCTATGCAACGAGCTTACCCCGGTTGTGAATGGTAGAAATCAATTGGCAATAGTCAATAAGCAATAGGCAATGAGGGAATCGCACGTTTTGAAAAATGAATTTTGAAGGGATGGGTACAATAGAAAATATATCGCTGCAAAAAATATGGTCCATACTGGAAGAAGTATGCGACCCGGAAGTACCCGTATTGTCGGTTATTGACCTGGGAATAATCAGGGATGTTACATGGAGGAGGATAAAGGATGAAGAAGGTATTGAAGTAGTCATTACTCCAACGTATTCCGGTTGCCCGGCCATGGATGTCATACGCATGAATATACGGATGGTATTGCTGGAACATGGCTATAAGAATGTGCAGATCACTACTGTGTTATCACCTGCCTGGACAACCGACTGGATGAGTGAAGCTGGGAAACACAAATTAAAAGCCTATGGCATTGCGCCACCCAATCCCAAGCAACAGGTTTGCAATACCCAGCTATTTGCCGAAGACGAAGCGGTTGCCTGTCCGCATTGCAACTCGTACAATACCCGCCGGATCAGTGAATTTGGATCTACCGCCTGCAAATCATTATTCCAGTGTAACGATTGTCAGGAACCGTTCGACTATTTTAAATGCTATTAGTAACTTTCCGATCATACATTGTTCTGCTTAAATAATCGAATTATATGTCGTCTATTCTTTTTACGATTGAAGAAGGAATTGCCACTATTACCCTGAACCGGCCCGATAAATTGAATTCTTTTAACCGCGAAATGGCGTTGCTGCTGCAACAAAAGTTAGATGAATGCGCTGCTGCACATTCGGTCCGCTGTGTGTATATAACCGGTGCCGGCAAAGGATTTTGTGCCGGTCAAGACCTGGCAGAAGTGGTTGATCCGCAAGGGCCCGGTATGCAACGGATATTAAGTGAGCATTACAATCCCATCGTTATTCGCATACGCAATTTACCCAAACCCGTAATAGCGGCGGTAAATGGCGTAGCCGCTGGCGCCGGCGCAAATATTGCCCTGGCCTGTGATATTGTAGTAGCCACGCAGTCGGCTTCATTCATACAGGCATTTTCAAAACTGGGTTTAATTCCTGATAGTGGCGGTACGTATATGCTGCCCCGGTTGATCGGCTGGCAAAAGGCAAGCGCCATCATGATGTTAGGCGATAAAATACCCGCAGCCCAGGCCGAGCAAATGGGTATGATATATAAAGTGTTTCCTGACGATGATTTTGTTGCTGAAAGCAAAAAGATGGCCGCAACATTAGCGCAAATGCCAACAAAAGGATTAGCCTATACCAAACATATGCTCAACCATTCCATGACCAATAACCTGGAACAGCAGTTACTATTGGAAGATGAGTTTCAACAAAAGGCTGCAAACACGTATGATTTTAAAGAAGGATTACAGTCTTTTCTGGAAAAGCGGGCGCCTCAATTTAAAGGAGAATAAATAATAATTATGTCAGCCAAATCAAAAGCTACAGCCATTATTGATGCCATGATGCACAAAGATTATTTCAGCCAATGGCTGGGCATTGAAAGGCTGGAAGAAAAAGATGGATACTGTATGTTAAAGATGACTATCCGCCCTGAAATGTGTAATGGATTTGAGATTGCACATGGCGGTATCAGTTATTCCCTGGCCGATAGTGCGTTGGCTTTTGCATCAAACAGTCATGGCCGGCAGGCTGTTTCGGTAGAAACATCCATTTCTCATATAAAACCGCTTAAAGCGGGTGATGTGGTCATAGCAACAGCGGAAGAACAAAGCCTCACTAATAAAATTGCCATTTATGATGTACGCATCGAAAAAATAAATGGCGAACTGGTCGCTCTTTTCAAAGGCACAGTATTCAGAAAAGAAACCGAATGGGACGTTTGATGTTCCATTCGGTTTTTCGATTAATTAACGATTAACCAGTTTTAACGCACCTTCGCTATACCGGTTCCCAATATTCGGATACTTGCTGATCAGCTTTTCGATGTTTTTCAACTCCTCATTGCTTAAAATAATATCTACAGCCGCAGCATTTTCTTCCAGGTATTTTCTTTTTTTAGTGCCGGGGATAGGAACGATATCATCGCCCTGTGCCAGTACCCAGGCCAAAGCCAGTTGAGCCGGGGTGCAACTTTTTTGAGCAGCCAGTTCCGCAAATTCATTTACCAGTTGCTGGTTATTTTCCCAATGTTCGGCGGCAAATCTTGGTAAAGTTCTTCTGTAATCATCGCTGGGCAGGCTATCCTTGTCCGGTACGGTGGCGGTAACCAAACCTCTGGCCAATGGACTATAAGGCACAAACGTAATACCCAATTCACGAATAGTATCCAGAATGTCACCTTCAACGTCCCGCGTCAATAATGAATATTCACTTTGCAATGCCGTGATCGGATGCACCGCATGTGCTTTACGAATTGTTTGTGCAGAAGCTTCTGATAAACCCAGGTAGCGTACTTTGCCTGCAGCAACCAGGTCGGCCATAGCGCCTACCATATCTTCTACGGGTACATTGGGGTCAATGCGGTGCGCATAATACAGATCGATGGTGTCGATCCCTAAACGTTGTAAACTTTTTTCAACGGCTGTTTTCAGGTAAGCCGGGGAGCCGTCGAAATAGGTAGCGGATGTACCGGCAAAATTAGAGGTTGAACCTTCTGTTTGTCTAAAACCAAATTTAGTGGCGATAAATACCTTGTTTCTGTTAGGCACCAGCACTTTTGAGATCAGTTCCTCATTATGGCCAAAGCCATACATGTCTGCCGTATCCCAAAAGTTTATACCCAGCTCCAATGCCCTGTTGAGCGTGGCAATCGATTCTTCATCGTTGCGTGGCCCATAGGCAAAGCTCATTCCCATACAACCCAGCCCAATAGCCGACAGCTGAACGCCCGTATTGCCAAGATTTCTGTATTTCATAAAATTATGTTTAAGAAACAAATTTAACCCAAATGAACAACCGGTTAATTGCTCATTTCAAACCTTTAATTGCGAAATTCAAACAATGATCATGCTGTAATTTCTCACATACAATCGTTTTCTGATTTGCTGTTAACAAGGCTATTCCATTACTGGCAACCAAACTATCTTTGATAAAAGATACCAGCTGTATGATCTATTCATTCAAAGGCTTTATACCCGTTATTCATCCGTCTTCTTTTATTCATCCGCAAGCTGCAGTTACCGGGAATGTAATAATTGGAAAAAATGTGTATGTGGCACCAGGAGCAGCTATCCGGGGCGATTGGGGTGGTATTGTCATTGAAGACGGTTGTAATGTTCAGGAGAACTGCACCATACATATGTTCCCGGGTGTTACTGTTCTTTTGAAAGAAGGTGCGCATATTGGCCATGGCGCGGTAATTCATGGTGCAA
>DASUVL010000388.1:0-3750 GCA_036379015.1 Niastella sp. | reverse complement strand
CTCTAAAAAAAAACAGTGACTTACCTACAGAAGGCCAAACCTCAGCGGAAGGTGCTATTCACAATAAAACCATCAATAGTACCAGCAACACTGTTAAGGAAGAGCAAGGTCTTTTGCTGACGCCTCCTAATGTTACATCGGCAACCTATCGGGTAATCCCCTACCCTTATGAAAGTCCCATTCATGCTCCATTTGCCAATGAAGTGAGCCCCTGGTTAAAGGCCGGCGCGGCCAACGATGCCGTTACCCATGGATGGCATTTTGATAATATTGCCAATTACAATATTACAAGGGGAAACAATGTATTTGTTTTCTTAGACCGGCGGGCTAATAATACGCCTGATGCTACCCGTAACTGGCCTGACACCTCACTTACGCCGGCGCCTGACCTTTCGTTCATACATAACATAAACACCACGCAGCAACCCTGGCATAATACGGAAAATAAAAAAGCAGCATTGGATAATCTTTTTTACTGGAATAACCTGATGCATGATGTAACCTATCAATATGGCTTTACAGAAGCCGCTGGTAATTTTCAACGCGACAATTTAGGCCGCGGCGGCACCGGCAATGACTATGTATTGGCCCATGCTCAGGATAGTGCAGGGTATAACAATGCCTTTTTTTCTGTTCCGCCAGATGGCAGCAGTGGCCTTATGCGAATGTACAACTGGAGCAGCCCACCCGGCTTTAACATTACTTCGCCGCTGGCCATTGCCGGTAGCTATGCATCGCGTGAAAACTCATTTACGGCTCCCAATAAACTGGTTGACCGTGGCCCCATAACAGGAAACATTGTTTGGTATAATGATGATGCAGCGGGAACAGTTCACAGGGGTTGCCTGCCTGCCACCAATGCGGCTGCAGTGGCCGGCAATATAGTATTGATAGACGCGGGCGGCGGCGGAGCTAATAACCCTGCCTGTAGCACGTATGTTTACAAGGTTAAAAATGCACAAAATGCGGGCGCCATTGCTGTCATCATTTATTTTCCAAACAATACTTTAGGTGGCATTGGTGGTACAGACCCAACCATCACGGTGCCAACCATTGTAGTTACCAATACTACAGGCATTGCAATTGCAACCCAACTAAATGCCAATCAGGTTGTAACTGCGACTATAAGTTCGGGCATTTACATTGATGCCAGCTTAGACAATGGCATTATAGCGCATGAATACGGGCATGGTGTATCGTGCAGACTAACCGGCGGCCCTTTCACCGCAGGTTGCCTGAATAATGCGGAACAGGCAGGTGAAGGCTGGAGTGATTATTTGGCGCTGATGATGACCACCAACTGGGCCACCGCTCAACTTTCCGATGGTCCTAATCCAAAGCCGGTAGGCACTTACGCTGCCGGGCAAACGGCAAATGGCCCAGGCATACGCAGTCGTCCATACTCTACTAACCTTTCCATAAACCCGCTTACCTATGCCAATATGGCTACCAATACAGAAGTGCATGCAACCGGGGAAATATGGTGCAGCGCTATTTGGGATATGACCTGGAATATTATCCAGCAACAAAACAGCATTACACCTGATCTTTATAATAGTTCAGCCGCGGGCGGGAACGTAGTTGCCATGAACCTGGTTATGACAGGTATGAAGCTGCAACCCTGTTCACCCGGTTTCCTGGATGCCCGCAATGCCATTCTTGCTGCAGATTCAATCTTATATGGGTATACCCATAAATGCGCTATCTGGAATGCATTTGCCCGGAGAGGAATGGGCTACAGCGCCCAACAAGGCTCATCTAGCAGCGCTATTGACCAAACAGCGGCTTTTGATCTGCCGCCAGGTATTATATTAAGCAAGCAATTACCGGTAATAGTCGGCATGAATGCTGACTATACGTTTACCCGAACGGCGACCTGCAATTGCCAGCCGGCCACTTTCACGTTAAGGGATACGATACCAGCAGGCTTTACGTATGTTAGCAGTACACCGACGGGTACCCTCACCGGTAATATTCTTACTTTCCCTGCTACCGCTTTTACCTCGGCTGAATCTAAAAGCTTTTCCGTTACCTTAAAGGCGCCGGCTACGGGTTGTACCATTGACTCGGTGCTGAACGATAACAGAGAAACTACTACTACCGGCGGCTTTACCTCTTCAGGCACTTCTGCCTGGACGCCTTCTACTGTAAGAGCCCATTCTGGAAACACATCCTGGTTGGCACCAAATCGCACCACGGTAACCACAACGGCTCTTACCTCGGCAAGTACCGCCACTACAACTGCAAAGCCATTCAGTATTCTTTCCTTCTGGCATAATTTCCGTACAGAAACCCTTTATGATGGCGGCGTGGTTGAATACTCTACCAACGGCGGTTCTACGTGGACGGATGCTTCTCCATTTTTTGTAAGCAATGGCTATACCAATGCCATGGATGCCAGTACAACCCTTAACGGCCGCAGGGCATTTTCAGGAAACAGCGTGGGCTTTAATCTAACTACGCTGAACCTGGCCTCATTGGGTACTACCCCGGTGCAATTCCGGTTCAGGATGGAAACGGATAATGGGGTTGGTGTAGAGGGCTGGTATGTAGATGATATTGTACGTGCCAATGGCTGCGGTGGCATTATGCGTTCAGGCATTTATGATGGAAATGATCTGCGCCTTGATAGTGCATCGGTACCGGTGTTTGTAAATATTCAAACACCATTACCACTTACCCTACTTTGGTTTTATGCGAACCAGGTTGGCGAACAAATAGCACTGGATTGGAAAACAGTTTCGGAAACAGACGTGAAGAACTTTACTATTGAATGGAGTGCAGATGGGGTTACCTGGAGCAACCTCGGACATGTAAATGCTCAGAACCGAAATAACAACAGCTATAACTTCATCCACAGTGATCCGGTAACTGGCAAGAATTTTTACCGCATTAAAATGAATGATCTGGATGGTAAGTTCACCTACTCACCTATAAGGATTATCAGCTTGCAGGAAAAAGGAAATCCGGCAGTAGTGCTGATACCTAACCCGGTAAATGGGGATGCAGTACTTTATATTTCTAAAGAAGTAAAGGCTACCAGCGTACACGTGTATGATGCAGCAGGCAGTCTGGTAAAGCGCATGGCCGTTGGCGCAGGTGTACAACAAGTAAAAATTTCGACCGACGGATTAGCCCCCGGCATTTATACCATAGAAACAAAAGGTGCAAACCGGCAGATAACCCGAATGCTTGTACAGCATTAAACAATAATGGTCAACATACAAAAGAGGTTTGTCTCGAAAATCCGGGACAAACCTCTTTTATTTTTACAATCTTCCATAAGCACGCGCGATACAAACGAAAAGCCCTGTCCGGGAAGATCCATGACAGGGCTTTTAGATTATAAGTTATAAAATAAGTAGAAATAAGATCTTACAATTTAGATATGGTAACATCTTCTACAACCCTCGATGTCATTGCGATCTTATATTGCTCCACTGCTTTTGTTCCTGCTTTCAATTTAATGGTATACTCGGCAACGTTATTGGCTTTGGGAAATCTTAGCCTGTAATGAAAGCCTGCTTTATCAATCTCCTTCCTGTACAACTCGTCTCCACGTTCATTTTCAATAACGAGTACAAGTCTTTTAGATTCTTCATTGGAAACTTTCACTTCAAGCAGCATTTCTACATCAGTGGCGCCGGCCATGTGAACTTCCATTTGACCTGCCTTTATTTTATCTCCATCATGAGTAGGCGTTGCATTTACAAATGAAGTGAAGGTTATTGCAGTTGCAAATAATACTGC